>NZ_JADNOH010000084.1 GCF_015557435.1 Collinsella aerofaciens | reverse complement strand
GCGGCAATCTGCCTTTCAACTTCGGCGGCATGACCAGAAGGTCAATGCCGCCTCGTTTCAAGGCACCTTGCTCGCTCTGGCGGGCTTTCGCTGTCCGCGCCAAAACATCGGCGTTGCCGGGCCGGCACTTGGGGACGTTCCTTTTCTGCCGGCACCTGGGGACACTCCTTAGCCGTTGGGGGCGTTCTTAAACGACTAGTCTGGGCGGCGGCCGTGTGCTGCTGTCCGCGTGGCGGCGTATAATCGGCGGCAGATGACTTGGACGTTAGGAAACCATGACCGATAGCATGCAGCAGATGGCGCTCGACACGCTCGGCGCCTATTTTGGCTACACCTCGTTTCGCCCGGGGCAGGACCGCATGGTCGATGCGATTCTTGCCGGTCGCGATGCGCTGGGTGTTATGCCCACGGGCGCCGGCAAGTCCATTTGCTACCAGGTGCCCGCGCTCATGCTGCTCGGCATCACCTTTGTGGTGAGTCCGCTGCTGTCGCTTATGGAGGACCAGACCCGTGCGTTGCTCGCGGCGGGTGCGCGACCCAGCTATCTCAACTCCAGCCTTACTCCGGCCCAGCAAAACACCGTGCTCAAGCGAGCGCGCGAGGGCCGCTACCAGCTTATGTACGTGGCGCCCGAGCGCTTGCTCGAGCCGCGTTTTTTGGCCTTTGCGCGGGAGGCCGCGGCGGACGGCGGCATTGGCGTGCCGCTCGTGGCCATTGACGAGGCCCACTGCGTGAGCCAATGGGGCCAGGATTTCCGCCCCGCCTATCTGCAGATTCGTGAGTTCATCGATTCCCTGCCGCAGCGCCCCATCGTGGCGGCGTTTACCGCTACGGCGACCGAGCGCGTGCGCACGGACATTCAGCAGATGCTCGGCCTGCAAAACCCGGCGACGGTGGTGACGGGCTTCGATCGCAAGAACCTCTACTTTGGTTGCGAAGAGATGGGCGACAAGGCCAAGACCGCCTGGGTGCGCGACTACGTGATCGCGCATTCGAGCGAGAGCGGCATCGTGTATTGCTCGACCCGCAAGACGGTCGATGCGCTGGCAGGCGATCTTGCCGAAGCGCTGGGCCCCAGCGGCATTCGCGTTGGCCGCTACCATGCCGGCATGGGCAATGACGCCCGCCGCCAAAGCCAGCGCGCCTTTATCGACGACGACATCCAGGTGATGGTTGCCACCAACGCCTTTGGCATGGGCATCGACAAGCCCAACGTGCGCTACGTGATCCACAACAACGTGCCCGAGAGCATCGAGGCCTACTACCAGGAGGCGGGCCGCGCCGGCCGCGATGGCGACCCGGCCAGCTGCCACCTGCTGTGGAACGGCAACGATTTTCGCATGCGCCGCTTTTTGATCGACCGCGGCGATGCGGCCGACGAGGCGCTTGACGATGAGCAGCGCGCGTGGGCGCTCCAGAATCGATATCGTCTGCTCAGCCAGATGGAGGGCTACTGCAATACCACGGGCTGCCTGCGCGAATACATGCTGCGCTACTTTGGCGACGAGGCCGCGGCCGAGCATGCTGCTGCGGCTGGTGCGGGCGCCACCGCCACGGACGACGCCGAGGGCTGCGGCAACTGCAGCAACTGCCTGACGCAGTTCGAGGTCGAAGACGTCACCGATATGGCCCGCGCCGCTGTGCGCTATGTGGCCACGCGTCCCATGCGCTTTGGCAAGTCGCTGATCGCCGATGTGCTCCACGGCGGCAACACCGAGCGCATTCGCCAGATGCATCTGGACGAGGACCGCGGCTACGGTGAGCTGTCGAGCGAATCGGTCGGGCGCATCAAGGACATCATCGGCCAACTGTGCGGCCGCGGCTACCTGGCCACCTCGCAGGGGCAATACCCGGTCGTGGGGCTGGGCCCGCGTGCCACCGAGGTCGAGGATGAGGCGTTTGCCTTTACCGTTAAGCGTCGCGCGTCCAAGCGCAAGGCCTCGGCCCGCGCCCGCCGTGCGGTGGATCTGCTGCGCGAGGAGGCCGAGCTGGATCAACGCCCGCGCGTGGGCGACGATGCCGAGCTGTTCGAGCGCCTGCGTGCCCTCCGCAAGGAGATCTCGACGGAGCTGGAGATGGCGCCGTACATGGTCTTCTCCGACAAGGCCCTGCGCGGCCTGTGCCGCCTGCGCCCGCAGACGCGCGACGAGCTGATCCAGGTCAACGGCATTGGCGAGAAAAAGGCCGACGCCTTTGGCGAGCAGTTTATGGCGGCGATTGAAGAATTTGAGTCCGAGCATGCGCGGGATGGAGCGTAACGATGGTAGCCGATAGCAAGACCGAACGTTCCGAGCGCGCCGAGGTGTCCGCCGTGCCACTGTACCAGCAGGTCATGGACGATCTAAAGGGCGAGATCGCGCGCGGCGTGTACGTGGCCGGCTCGCGTATTCCTTCCGAGATGGAGCTCGCGAAGTCCTACGGCGTGGGGCGCGTCACCGTGCGTCGCGCCATCGAGGAGCTGTCGCGTGCGGGGTATCTCAACCGCCAGCAGGGGAGGGGCACCTTTGTGTGCGCTCCCAAGCTCAAGCGCAAGATTCGCCAGAAGGGTGACGTCCAGAGCTTTACTGAGGGTTGTGCTGCCAACGACATGGTGCCGGGTGCGCGTCTGGTGTCGCGCACGGTGGTCGCAGCGACGCACGAGGATGCGGCGTTCTTTGGCGTGGAGCCCGGCTGCGAGCTTATCGTGGTCGAACGCGTGCGCACAGCCGACGGCATCCCTGTCATGCTTGAGAACAACGCCTTTGTGCTCGCCGACCATCCCTATCTGCAGACGCTTGCCGACAAGAACCTCACGGACAATTCCATCTTTGCGCTCGTTGCCGAGCATTCGGGTCGCGCGCCGCTCAAGTCCGACCCCTGCACCGTGGAGATTGCGCTTGCCGATGCCCAAACGGCCCCGCTGCTGGAGGTGCCGGTCGGTGAGCCGCTCTTCTATATGGAGGCCTACTTTACCGACGCCGGTGGGCACCCTCTGTTGCTCGGTCGCCAAAAGATTGTGGGCTCGCGCTACGTCTTCGACATCTAACGTCCACAGATAGAACAACATAGAACAAGTTTGGCGAAATGACTTCACCCACGACAGCTTGCGTGCTATAAATAGGACAACATAGAACGACCGCAGGTACGAGCAGCCGTCACCAAAAGCCACCACACAAGGAGGAGCATCAGCATGAACGCACATGATCTGATTCAGGAAATTATCGAGCGCAAGGGCAAGGTCGAGAATGTCTTTTGGATCGCCTGCGGCGGTTCGATGATCGACCTGATGCCGGCTAACGAGCTGCTCAAGCGCGAGGCCACCACGTTTACCTCGACGGTCTACACCGCGCGTGAGTTCTGCCTGATGGCCCCCAAGAGCCTCGGCGAGAAGTCGCTCGTCATCGCCTGCAGCCACAGCGGCAACACGCAGGAGGTTGTTGACGGTTGCGAGATGGCGCTGGCCGCCGGTGCCGAGGTCGTTGCCATGACCGACTGCGAGGGCTCCAAGATCGATAACGGCAAGTGGACCACCTGGGTCTACCCCTGGGGCGAGGGCGTGTCGCAGGCCGAGGTACCGCAGGGCATCGGTGCTCTGATTGCCGCCGAGCTGCTCGATCAGCAGGAGGGCTACGAGGCGCTTGCCGACATGTACGAAGGCCTTAAGCAGATGGACGCGCTGCTGCCCGCCGCCCGCGAGAAGGTCAACGCCGAGCTGGGCGCCCGCTTTGCCGAGCTTTGCCAGCAGCACAAGTTCTTCTACATCCTGGGTTCCGGCCCCAACTTTAGCCAGACCTACGCCATGGCCATCTGCTCGCTTATGGAGATGCAGTGGCAGCACTGCTGCTACATTCACTCCGGCGAGTACTTCCACGGCCCCTTCGAGGCCACCGAGCCCGGCGTGTTCTACTTTGTGCAGCTCGGCGCGGGCGAGTGCCGCCCCATGGAGGAGCGCGCGCTTGCGTTCCTCAACACGCACACCGACACGATCATGGTGCTCGACGCGCTCGAGTACGGCGTGGGCGACGTGCCCGCCAGCGTGCGTTCGTTCCTGGAGCCGATCTTCTTCTATGCGATGAGCTGCGAGCTGCGCGCCGCCCGCGGCAAGGTCTTCGACCACAGCCCCGAGGTTCGTCGCTACATGGGCATCGAGCAGTACTAATTTTCCGAGGAACAATCTCTCACGACGGGGCCTTCGCCAAGCGCAGGCCCCGTTTTGCGTTGTGGCGCCCCTTTTGGTTTGTTTGGAAAAGTATTCACCTTGGATTTGCAAGTGCGCTGCGTGAGCCAAAAAAGCGGGCCGCGCCGGGGATTTCCGGCGCGGCCCGCTTTGCATGGCACTTGGATATGTGAGGCCAGACCAGCTACGGCCTACTTTGCGTCGTAGGCCTCGGCGTCCCACCAGTCGAGCTGGGCGATGTTGTCGCGGATGTGCTGGCAGCTCTTGTGGAAGCCCTCGAGCTCGTGCTCGGACAGGTCGAGCGTGTAGACCTCCTCGACGCCCTCGGCGCCGATCACGCACGGCAGGGAGGTGAAGATGCCTTCCTCGCCATACTGGCCGGTCATGAGCGTGGAAGCGGAAAGCACGGCGTGCTCGTTGTGCAGCACGGCGGCGCAGACGCGCGCGGCGGAGTTGGCGACGGCGTACTCGGTGCACTGCTTGCCCTGGTAGGTCACGTAGCCGCCCTTGCGCGCGAGCTCCTCGACCTCCATGTGGTCGAAGGCGTACTTGTCGGGGTTCTCGGCCTGAAGCTCGATGAGGCTCTTGCCGGCGATGGTTGCGGCCTTAAAGGCGGCCAGCTGGCTAAAGCCGTGCTCGCCGATCATGTAGGCGTCGATGGACTTGGGGCTCACGCCGACCTTCTTGGAGATCTCGGTGCGCAGTCGGGCGGAATCCAGGCCACAGCCCGAGCCGATGATCTTCTTGGGATCGTAGCCGGTCAGGTGCCACAGCTCGGTGCACACGACGTCACAGGGGTTGGAGATGCTCACGAAGATGCCGTCGAAGCCGGCGTCGACGATGCGCTTGGCAAAGGTGCGGGCGGCGTCGGTGGTAAAGAACAGCTCGCCATCGCGGCTGCCGGCGGCCAGCGCGACCTTACCGGCGGCGTTGACGATGACGTCGCAGCAGGCAAGCTCCTCGTAGTGGTCGTAGCAGTTGACGATCTTGGTGTTATACGGGACAAACGAAAGGGAGTCGCGCAGGTCCTGAACCTCGGACGTCACCTTGGCCTCGTTGATATCGCACAGGTACAGCTCATCGGCAATGCCCTGCATAAGCAGGCTGTTGGCGACATGTGCTCCTACGTGGCCCTGGCCGACCACACCGATCTTACGCGTCTGGTACATATGAGTATCCTTTCGGCCGAGTTTTTCGCGTTGAAACATTGTAGCGTCCTGCCGTCACTTTGCTAGACTAAAGTGCCTTAGATTTTTGGGACATGCCTTAATCTCTACTTTTGCGGCGATTTGGGCCGCTGGCGGCATCGCTGGGCGATGTGCTCGCGCGAATGGGGCCGCTCGTTGTACCATAGCTGCAACTGACTCGTAAGGAGCATCCATGCCCATTCGCATTCCCGACGCCCTCCCTGCCGCCGCGCAGCTCGAGAGCGAGAACATCTTTGTCATGACCGAGTACCGCGCGCTGCATCAGGACATCCGTCCGCTGCGCGTGCTCATCCTCAACCTCATGCCCACCAAGATCGCCACCGAGACGCAGATCATGCGCAAGCTCTCCAACACGCCGTTGCAGGTGGAGGTGGACCTGCTGCGCACCAAGACGCACGAGGCCACGCACGTGAGCGCCGGCCACCTGGAGACGTTCTACCGCACGTTCGACGACATCCGCGACATCCACTACGACGGCCTGATCATCACGGGCGCGCCGGTGGAGCAGATGCCGTTCGAAGAGGTCGACTACTGGCCCGAGCTCTGCCAGATCATGGACTGGTCCACCACGCACGTGCACTCCACGCTGCACATTTGCTGGGGCGCGCAGGCGGGCCTGTACCACCACTACGGCATTCAGAAGTACGATTTGCCGGCTAAGGCGAGCGGCGTGTTTGAGCATCATCTGGTGAAGCCGCAGAGCCCGCTGGTGCGCGGCTTCGACGACCGCTTCTATGCCGTGCACTCGCGCAACACCGACGTGCGCCGCGAGGACGTGGAGGCCGAGCCGCAGCTCGAGGTTGTTGCCGTGTCCGACGAGGTGGGCCTGTATATCGTCAAGTCGACCGACAGCCGCCGCTTCTTTGTCTTTGGCCATCCCGAGTACGATACCGACACGCTGCGCCTAGAGTACGAGCGCGACGTGAAGCGCGGGCTCAACCCTCAGGTGCCGGCGCATTACTTCCCGGGTGACGACCCCACCGCCGAGCCGCGCAACGTCTGGCGCAGCCAGGCTCAGCTGCTCTATACCAACTGGCTCAACTACTACGTCTACCAGACCACGCCCTACGACCTGGCTCGCGCCGGCGAAGAGCACTAGGCCGCTGTCGTGGCTGTGGCTGCGGCGGTTATCGTGGCCGCTACGCGACGAGCGTGGATAATCGGACACACGGGCGTGGATAATCGGACGCATGTTGAATGAGCGTGGATAATCTCCCGTTTTTAGCTCGTAAGGGGGCCCAAAGCGGGAGATTTTCCACGCTCGATTTTTCTGCAGCTGTTGTACCGGCGGCAGCATCATGCGTCGAGTACATACGGGCCGCATCGCAAACTAGGTAGTTTTGATCCACGGCATATTTTCTTTCAATGAAGTCGGTGGCTTTTGAGGCTCAAAATGTGGAGACAGGGACCTCTCGACAACCGTTCTACCTGCAGATATAAGCCATTAACCTAAAGCGTTCAAAACCGTCAAGCATTTGGTCAGCTTTTGGTTGGCATTTGGTCAGACTTCGCATGAAACCGCCTGGTACGTTGGCGCCGTTCCAAGAGTTGGGAGGCGACATGGCAAACATGACGGCGAATCAAAGACTCACAAGCCACATTAAAGCTTGCGAGCAGCAGATGAGCTGCGTGTACGCGCGCACGACGGCGGAGGCAAAGCAGATTGAGCGGCGGGTGGTGGCGGGAAGTCTCGAGGTGGTCATGCCGGGGTTGTATGCGCGTCCGGAATACTGGTCCGAGCTCAAGTTTCGGCAACGTTATCTGCATCGGGTGCGGGCGCTTGCGCAAAAGCACCCCGACTGGACGTTTTGCTCCTATACGGCGGCTGTTATCTATGGTCTTTCGGTTTCGCATGCCAATTTGACGCACATCCATATCGCCGCGATGCCGGCGCAATCGACGACGCCGGGCTCTCAGGTCATTCGCCATCGTTATGCTTATCGAACGCGGGCCAGTCAAATGGATATTGCCATGACCGATATCGATCAAACGATTACGGATTGCCTGGTCGACGCGTCGTTTGTCGAGGGGGCTGATCATTGCGGACTCGGCGCTCCATGAGCAGCTGTTGTCGAAGGAGCATCTCGTTGAGGCAGTCGACAAGCTCGGCTTAAATCGTCGCGGTGTTGTGACGGCGCGCAGGGTTGCACGGTATGCCGATGGCCTGTCGGAAAGCGGTGGCGAGTCCAAGGCGCGCGCCCTGATGATCGAGCGCGGCTGGCAGACGCCGGAGCTGCAAATTGAGCTGTTCGACCCGGTTGAGCCGGGACGGCCGTATCGCGTCGACTACTTGTGGCGCGTGGGAGATCGGCTGATCATCGGGGAATTTGACGGATTCGTTAAAAGCGAGAAGGCGGCGGAGGAGGGCAAGCTCGCAAAGGCGCAATTTGACGAGCGCCAGCGCGAGTCGAGGCTTTCGATGCTCGATAACTGTAAGATTGTGCGCTTGTGCTGGGATGATCTGAGGGACCCGACAAAGCTCGATCGCAAGCTCAAAGTTGCCGGCGTGCCGCGTGCATGTTGAGGCGGTTGCGGGGCGTTAAGCTGCACGAGCGTGGATAATCGGACACACGAGCGCGGAAATCTGGACGCGCATTGATTGAGCGTGGATTTTCAGACATACGAGCGTGGATTTTCGGACGCTTGCCGAATGAGCGTGGAAATCTGGACGGACGAGCGTGGAAATCTGGACGGACGAGCGTGGAAAAACGGACGTTTGCACATGAGCGTGGATAATCTCCCGTTTTTGGCTCGTAAGGGGGCTCAAAGTGGGAGATTTTCCACGCTCATTTTTGTGGGGTGCAGCCCGCCAGCGGTTAGACGCTGATGATGTTGGGCAGCGGCAGATCGTGGGCGTCGGTGGGGACGCGGCCGATGCGCTGTTCGTCAAAGGCGATGCCGATGATCTGACATGTGGTCGAAAGCGTGGACAGGTAGCGGTCGTAGCAACCGCCGCCGTAGCCCAGACGTGCGCCGGCGCGGTCGAAGGCTACGAGCGGCACGACGATCATGTCGAGAGCTTCGGCGGGCACGATAGGGAAGCGGCTGCTGTCGATGTCCGTGGCCGCGAAGGCCTGCGTGGGGTGGGCGATAAACGGTGTCGTGGATGCATCGTCGGCGGCAACTGCCCTCATGCACATGCGCTGGCCACAAGCTGTGGCATCAATTGCCGAGAGCATGCACGGATAGGCTACGCGCCAGCCGCGTTTGGCGGCCGCGGCGGCAAACGCGGCTGGGTTTGCCTCGGAACCCATGGCGGCATAGACGGCGACGGTACGCGGCGTCGCCGAATCCGAGCGCTCCAACAGCTCAACAAGCTGCGCACAGATAACGGCAGACTTCGCCGCCCGCAAGTCCAAATCAAGAGTATCGCGCCGAGCAATCACCGCCCGCCGCAACTCAGCCTTATCCATCCCAGCCCCCTCTCCCAAACCTACCAAAAAGGGACAGGTTTATTTTGGCAGGTTTTATCTGGGCAAATGTCGAAACCACCACAAAGATGCCTGTCCCCTTTGTGGTGGTTTTGCTTGCTGTGGCTAGCCGAGCAGGTCGATGACGTTAAAGCCGGCGTTGCTCTTGGCGATGACGTCTCGGCCGCCAAAGACGCAGGTGGGCGACTCGGCTGCGATGCGCGTCACGTCGGTGCCGAGCGAGCGCAGCTCACCGGGCGTGGCGGCGAGCATCTGGGCGCGACGCTCCTCGCGCGCATGCGGATCGAGCCCGGCCAGGTAGGTCGTGTTGCGGCGCTTGGTGAGCGCGTACGGCTTCACCGGCGCGTCCATGCCGCTCACGCAGCTCACGATAAAGCCCTCAAAGGCGGCTTCGTCGGGCTCAAAGCTGCCAAGCCATGCACCCGCGCGCTCCACGCGCTCAATCGAAGGATCGATCGCCGGGTCGCGGTAGGTGTAGAACGCCGCCTGACGCTCACCTGCCGCGCGGAATCCGCAGCCGTACGCCCCGCCCTTCACGCGGATCTCGTTCCACAGGTAGTCGTAGGAGAGCGCGTTGGCAGCCACGGCCCAAGTGCCTGTCACGTCAATGCCCAGGCGACGCGGGTCGCACGCGCTTGCCGCAAAGCAGATGTCGCTGGGGATGACAAAAGCCTCGTGGCGGTCGCACGGCGCCGGCACCACGAGCGCGTCGCGGCCGGCACCATCGCCCGCACCCAGCCCCAGGTTGCCCGCGGCATCCCAGTACGCGTCAAAGTCCTCATCGCTGCCGGTAAAGCTCGCCATGCAGCCATCGGCCACAAAGATGCGGCCTGCCAGCTCGGCAAGCTTGGCGCGCAGGTCGTCCAGGCGCTCGTCAAAGTGGTCGAGCAGATCGCGCAGGAACAGGTAGAAGTCCACGCCCGAAAGCTGCTCGCGCACCACGGCCGAAGGCGAGCTGTAGCTCATCGCGCGACCGAGCGCCGCCGAGTGACCGTTGTTGATAAAGCCCTGCTCAAGCCCAATGCGAATCTGCGTGAGCACGTCGCGCACGCGGTCGGCGTCGGCATCTGCCAAAAGCGTGCTCGACCATACCTCGCGCGGCAGACTCGCCAGTGCATTAATCTTCTCGGACAGGGCGCCGGCGCTCACCAGCAGGTAGGGGCGCACGCCGTCCACGTCGGGCTGGGTCATGACTTCGGTCGTAAAGCTCAAAAAGCCCAGCTTGCCAGCGAGCAAGTTGTCGAGTTCCTCGGCCGAGTGCTCGCGCGTGGACAGCTGCTTAAGCAGGCGGCAGAGCAGCGTCACATAGGGCAGGTCCTCAAACGCGACGCAGCTCAGGTCGAAATACTGCATGGCGTAGGCCAGGCGGTTGGTAGGGATGTCGTGGCGCAGACAGGGGATGGGCGCGGTCGTGTCCACGACCAGTGACGGTTCGGGGCGCGCCTCGCCAATGTCGGACACGCGCAGGCGCGGCAGCGTGGCCTTGTCCTCGGGCGTGTCCTCGGCTTCCTGCGCGGCACGCAGCGCGGCCGTGCGCTCGACCACGTCGGCCAGCTCGGAATCGGTCATGGCGTCGCGCTTGGCTGCCAGCTCGATGGCCTCGGCACCCTCCGAACCCTCGGCGGCGTCCACCGGCACCAGCTCGACGAGCGCCATGTGATCGTTCTGCAGCACCAGCTCGCGCAGCAGGTCCTCAAAATAGCTGCCGTCCAGCTCGCCTCGCAGCTCCTCGTACACCGGGCCGTACTTGAGTGCCAGCGTCGCGGCGTCGTCATCGTAGAGCCAGGTGCTCAGCGCGTCGCACGCAATGGCCACGCCGTCGGCGATGCCGTAGTCGCGCTGGCGCAGATCGTATTCGTTGCTGCTGATGATGGCTTCCAGGCGCTCGCGCGGAACGCCGTGCTCGCACAGGTCGCGGCAGGCGTTCTGGAACATGCGACGCAGCTCGCGCGCCACGCCGGGCTGCGCGTTTTGCAGCATGATGAGCTCGTAGGGCTGCAGGCTCTCGGCCGCGGTGTAGCTCACCACGTTGCCGCCCAGGCCGGCGGCCAGAATGGCCTTCTTAACCGGTGCTTCGTTGGAGCCCAGCAGTGCCTCAAACAGGATATCCGCCGCGATCGTGCGCTTGCGGTCGAGCGCGCTGCCCAGCACCAGACCCAGGCCCACCAGGGCGTTCTCGGGTGTAGTGGCCATCTCGACGCGCTTGTACTCGCAGGTCACGGGCGTCTGCACGCCCAGCGGATTGGGCGCCAGCGTGGACGGGTCCTCGCCGGCGGCGACGGCAGCGTCCATGCGGCGGCTCGCGGCACTCGGCTGCGACAGATAGCGCTCGTCCAAAAAGGCCAGTGCGCGGTCCACGTCCAGGTCACCGTAGAGCGTGATGTAGGAGTTGGAAGGATTGTAGTGACGCGCGTGCGTGTCCAGGAACTGCTCGTAGGTGAGCGCGGGAATCGCGCGCGGGTCGCCGCCGCTTTCGTGCGCATAGGCGGTGTCGGGATAGAGCGCGGCGTTGACGGCGTCGTCCAGCACGCTCATGGGATCGGACAGCGCGCCCTTCATCTCGTTGAACACCACGCCGTTATAGCGCAGCGTGCCCTCGCGCAGGCTCGCGGAGCTGTCGCTGCCCTCGATCTCGACGCTCTCCGGCAGGTCCAGCTCGTAGTGCCAGCCCTCCTGCTCAAAAATGGTGGGCTTGGTATAGATGGCCGGGTTGAACACCGCGTCCAGATACACGTCCATCAGGTTGTACAGATCCTGCTCGTTGGTGGTGGCGACAGGGTAGATGGTTTTGTCGGGGTAGGTCATGGCGTTGAGAAACGTCTGCATGGAGCTCTTGATCAGGTCGACGAACGGCTCCTTGACGGGGAACTTGGCCGACCCGCACAGTACCGAGTGCTCGAGAATATGGAACACGCCGGTAGAATCGGCCGGCGGCGTCTTAAAGCCAATGGCAAAAGCCTTGTTCTCGTCGTCGCATGCCAGGTACAGCAGGCGAGCGCCCGAGGCGGTGTGGCGCAGCACATAGGCGTCCGAGTCGAGCTCGGGCACGGTCTCGCAGCGCTCGACGGCAAAGCCGTGGCAGGTAGTGCCGGGCACTAGCAGCGCGGCGGCAGCGGCGCGCGGGTCGGTTGAGGTGGTGGGCATATGCAGTCTCCTTTGACGCCCCAGCGGGGGCGAATCGAGTCGAATCCTCGAGAGTATACCCATATGGGGCCGCGGCACTGCGGCGAACTGGAGACGATGCCGGCTGATCGTCGATCACTCGCGGTTCGCCCGCCGCACGAGCGTGGATATCCGGACGCGCGAGCGTGGAAAATTGGACACTCGCCAAACGAGAGTGGATATTCGGACGGACGAGCGAGGATTTTCGGACACTTATCGATCGAGAGTGGATATTTGGACGGAATCTGCCGCAAAAGCCCCAAAAACCGTTCAAATATCCACTCTCGATATCCGACCGTCCGAAAATCCTCGCTCGTGCGGTGACGGCTACGGCAAGGCGTCACCGCCGGATCGGTAATGGCTCTGCCGGACGACTTATTCCTGCGCAGCCTCGTGTCCGTCCATCAGGAACAGCCTGAGAACCAGCTTGATGACATTTCCCGGTTTGACTTCAGCCGTGCCAAAGACGTGGCGCTCGGCGAGCTCGCTGCAGTATGCGTAGATATCGCGGATAAGGTCCGCGCCCGAAAGCGTAAACATGTAGCCTACGTCTGAAAGCGCATTGGGCGCGGCGGGCAACTTGGCCATGCGACAAAAGGTCAACAGGTCGGGCGCCATAGCGTCTTGGTAGCCAAGATGGCCGCCGTCTTCTTGTGCGGCGAGTTCCAGCTGGCGTACTCGATCCAGCGCCGCTGCCAGCACAAAGCTCGGTGTGGGAGCATTGACGTCTTCCGTGTTCGCCACGAGTTTGCCCGCCGCCTGCGTGACAAGCCAAGCGACCTCGCGCTGGCAACGCACGGCCTTGCGCGTAACCGGCTTGATGGACGAAGAAGAAACGCTCCCCTTAGGCGGATTCGAAGCAGCCATAAGACCCTCCCATGAACAATCCGGCCCAACAAGCCCGGATGAAACACGTGCTACATCAGTATACAGGGGAGTGGGGTAGCGGGGTACAAGCACGCCAGCGGCAAGCCGAGAGCATCAACAATGTGCCTCCGCTCTATTTGGACGATGGTACGTGGGTCATTAAGTACTCGGTTCAAGCGCCGGGTACCGTTGGTTTTCGAGACCAGAATTACAACCGTAAAATGCTCAACTGCATGGAATGTGGCGTTCCAGTCGGAGTCATATTTGCAACCGAGGTGGGCTATAAGGTGCTCGGCCTTGCGTTTGTTGAGCGGTTCGAGCCCGAAAACGGATGGTTTGTTCTGCACGGTCCTGTTCATAAAGGCGGACCGGACCCTCGTTTTGCGCCCGACATGAGTTATCTGAAGCACATACCCGTCGATATTGAGTTTGCCGGACAGGGTGCGACCGACGATGAAATTTGGCTTTGGCGGTCTTTTTCGATCGTGCTGTTTGATCGGATCGCGTGGCGATGCAATCTCGCACACGCCTGCCGGTGCATGCTCTTCCTGATTTGTATAGCGAGAGGGGAGCGAACGTGAGCTGGCGAGGCGATATTGCGATGGGGAAGTACGGAAAACTGCCGTGCGCCCTTATAGACAACAAAATGTTTCCGAGCGTAGAAGTTGATTGCGGGTCGTTTGTCGTCGCCTGTCCTTGCTGCGGCTCGCAAATACCGTGCCTCGACATTCGGTTCATCGATGCGTGCGACAGACTTAGCGACGAAGTGAGAAAACGGACAGGCGTTCATATGCCGGTGTATCAGGAGAAATGCCCTGTTTGTGGCCTCGATATCGTGTATGACGCCGGCGACGAGGGATAGGTGATGCGGAGGAGCTGGCTGTGAAGGCATCTCTGTCCCTATAAGTAAACCCCCTCACCGAGTTGCCTGTGGAACTCGGTGTGATGGTCGCGTGCCCAGGTAAAGAGCGCCTGGTCAAAGTCGGTGCGCGTGGCCGGGACGCCAAAGACGCCGGCAACTTCGACGCGTACAAACTCCAGTGTCGGCAGCTTGTTGATGGCAGTGAGGGCAAACGGGGACGAGGGCTCCTCGAACAGATAGCGGCTGCCTTGCAGCGCGTCGCAACTGGTGCACGTGTTGCCGAGCGACGGGGCTTTGGAGGCTCGCGCGCCTACGGGCTTGTAGCCGCAGCGCTTATGAAGGTAGTCGCGGATCTCGCCCGGCACGCGGCCAAGAGCGGGCACGATGGCGAGTGCGTTGGCGTTGGCCGTGTCGATGGCAATGTGCCCGGCTTCGTTGGGCGCGTGCGCGATGACGATGCTCTCGTCGCTATCGGTTCGATAGGGAATGCCGAAGGCCGCGACCGAGGTCTCTTTGTGACACTTCCAGCACTCGCGCTTGCCCAGTACTAGATATATATACGGCGCTGAGGGGTCGGATCGGTCAACACCGGGCAGCCACTCGGCAAAGGGCTCGGGGTTGACGCCGCTGGGTACATACCAGATCTTCTTGATCCGGTCCCATTTGGCGCCCAGCGCCTTGGCTTCTTCTTTGCGTGAAAAGGGAACATCGAGCTCGGTGCGCATGGCGGCTCCTTGGTTCTGCAGGTGCAAGTGGCTCAAGGATACCGCAGGGCGCAGACATCGCGGCGTTTTGCTGAGAAGCTGCGGCTCGGACTGCTTGGTTACGCCGTTAGATAAATTGGCAAGTAGATGGTCGGCTTTTGACCAGTTGGGCGGTTGGAGCAGCTTGCGGCGCAGTTTTGTGCCTGGCTATTGTTGATGTTGGGGTATTGAATATATTTGGCTGCCATTCGTCAGGTGAATTGATGTTACGTTGCGATGACGGTTGGAACTGCCAGCGGATTTAGCGACATAAAACAAAACAGCCCAGAGGACATAGCCTCTGAGCTGCGAACATTTGGTGGGCGTTAGAA
>NZ_JADNOH010000011.1 GCF_015557435.1 Collinsella aerofaciens | reverse complement strand
GAACTTCTGACCTCTTCCGTGTCAGGGAAGCGCTCTCCCCCTGAGCTAAACGCCCGATCAAGGGTGCGCAAGCGCGCAAGGGATAATATAACGGAGCCTGAACTCGGTGGCAAGAACATTTTTAAAAATCGCTTACATTGTGGAATTCGGGGGCTTTGTCATATCCATTTCAAAAGAGCCTGCTGCCGCGATTTGACTGTCGCATAATGCAAGGCCATTGCGGTATCGAGCTATGGAAAGACGTCTGCGGAATTGTCCTACCGATAAGCGGACAAGCCTTCGGCTGGTGCCTTCGCCGTGGTAAGGTAAGCCGAATTGTTTCCAGGCTGTTTCGGGGGAGTGGAATGAGCAAAGAGTGTGTCGAGCAGGTCGAAGGTGCAGAGGCTTCGGTGCCGATGACCGATATATCGAACATTGATGTGCCCGAGGGCACCGACGAGCTCAGCCGCAACACCCGTCGCGCATGGCGCGACCGCTTGAACAGCGCTTCGACGCGCAAGATGATCACGGGCGTCTTGGCCACGCTGGTGGGCGGTTCGTTTTGGGGCTTCTCGGGCACCAGCGCGAGCTTTCTGTTCGATACCTACCACGTCGACACCTTGTGGCTTATGAGCGTGCGTCAGATTCTCGCCGGTCTACTCTTTATGGCCGTGGTTGTCATGCGCGACCGCGAGCGCCTGATTAAGCTCTGGACCACACCCGCCGATCGCAAGCAGCTGCTGCTCTTTACCGCCTTTGGCCTGCTGTTCAACCAGTTTTGCTATCTTTCGGCCGTGCGCCTGACGAACGCCGGAACCGCGACGGTGCTCCAGTGCCTGCAGCTCGTTATCATCATGGGCTACGCCTGCGTGACCGATCGCCGCATGCCGCGTACTCGCGAAGTCATCGGCATTGGCCTGGCTCTGGGTGGAACCTTTTTAATTGCCACCGGCGGCGACCCTACCAGCCTGAATATCTCGCCGCTTGGCCTGGCAGCAGGTCTTATGTGTGCGGTCAGCGCCGCGTGTATGGCGGTGATTCCCGCCAAGATCCTGCCCGAATACGGTAGCCCCATCGTCACGGGCTCGGCAATGCTCACGGCGGGCGTGATCTCATGTGTCTTCGTGCAGCCCTGGGCGCATATGCCGGCACTCGACGCTGCCGGCGTCGAGGCGCTCGCGGTGTTCGTGGTTATCGGCTCGTTTTTTGCTTACATGCTCTATATGCAGGGCGTTAAGGACATCGGCTCGGTGCGTGCGAGCCTCATCGGAACTGTGGAGCCGGTTTCGGCGACCATCACGAGCGCCGTTATGCTGGGCACGGTGTTTTTGCCGACCGACCTTATCGGCTTTGCCATGATCATCGTGATGATGTTCCTCACGGTGTAGCTGGCGCCGCCGCCAAGACGGAAAAGGTGTTGTGCCACATTTTCGCCAATTGATGTCCGTGTCTGGAGTTTAGCTGTCGATGCTCAAAATGCCATAAACTAGTAACGTTATGGACTTTTTCATTGCGACTCAATTGCGAGGATTTCTTTATGGCTGGTAATCACTTTAAGGGCAGCGATAGCGGCCGTCCTGCAGTTCCGCCGCGTCCGAACGGGGCTGGTAAGGCCGGTACGCCGGGCGGCGCTGGACAGGGCGGTTCCGGTAAGCGTGTGTCCCCGGGCGAGACGGCGATGTTTACCGCTCTGTACGAGCAGTCTCAAAAGGCAAAAAAGACCGGCCGTGCAAGAAGGGATGTCTTTGCGGGCGGTGCAACCTCCACGTCGCAGCCGAGTGGGGCTCCTTCGGTACCCGCGAACAACGCAGGTGCTACCAACGTCGCGAATGCCGCCGGCAACGTTAATGCCGGCAAGGCCGCCAACAATACTCCCTCTGCCGGTGGCGCGGGGCTTACGGGTAACCTTGGCACGATTTACACCGGCGCCTCCGAGACTGGCACGTTCGCCCGCCTGGATGATAGCGGTGCCGAGTTTGCGGGCTCGGGTTCCAAGGAAGATTATTACGATTTTGGCTTGAACTACGGTAGCGACACTTCGTCGAGTTCGACCTCTGACGGCCTGGTCCGTCATCGCCATCGCAAGGGCGAGCGCAAAAAACGTCACACTGGCGCCATTATTGCCGCTGTAGTCGCGGTGCTTCTCGTTGTGCTTGGCGCAAGCGGCTTTATGCTGCTTAACTCGGCAAAGACCGTAAAGAGTGAAGCGAAGGAGGCCGTCGAGATCGTCGGTGGCCTTAAGGACAAGGTCACGTCGGGCGATTTTTCGACGCTGCCTGACGACGCGAAGAAGATTGATGAGCTTTGCGACAGCATGAAGGCGGAGACCTCGAGCCCGCTGTGGACGGCGGCTTCGTTTATCCCGGTGTATGGCAGCGACATCAATGCGGCCCGCACCATGATCGACGCCCTGTCCGATGTCTCGAGCAATGCGCTGGTTCCCATGGCCGATAACCTTTCGCAGGCCACGCCCGGCAAGCTGTTTCAGGACGGCATGATTAACGTGTCCGCGCTGCAGGCCGTTGCCGATTCGCTTTCCGATAGCTCCAAGGTGTTCAAGAGCGCCAACGAGAAGATCCAGGGCATTGGCGATACTCATATTTCCCAGGTGACCGAGCTGGTCGATAAGGCCAAGGACGGCTTTGCCACCCTCAACGGCGCGGTTGACGCGGCGGAGAAGGTCGCCCCCGTCCTTCCCCAGATGCTCGGCGCCAACGGCCAGACGCGTCATTATCTTGTGCTCGCGATGAGCAATGTCGAGATTCGCGCCTGCGGCGGTTTCCCCGGTTCTCGCGGCGTGATGTCGGTGACTGACGGTAAGCTCGAACTGGGCGATTTTGTCAAAGTCGACATGATGAAAGAGCCTTTGAGCCCGCTTCCCATCACCGATGAAGAGGCAAACTTGTTCACGACCGGATGGGGCCTGACCGGATTCAACACGCTCGGATACACGATGGGCGACGTTACGATGACGCCCGATTATCCGCGCGCGGCTCAGCTTGCCAGCGATATGCAGAAGGCCATTGTCGGAGATGACATCGACGGTGTATTTGCAGTCGATCCGGTATTTTTGCAGTATATGCTCGGCGTTGTAGGTGGCACACAGCTTCCTGACGGCACCGTCGTTGATGGAAGCAACGCTGCAAAGGTGCTGCTGCACGATATTTATTGGAATTACCCGGTAGAGGAACAGGACGCCATTTTTGCGGCGGTTGCCGGGTCAGCTTTTAACAAGATCGTGGACGAACTGGGCTCCAGCGATATTACTAAGATTGCTGCCGCCATCGAAAAGGGCGCTTCCGAGGGTCGCGTCCTCATGTATTCGAGAAACGATGACGAGGAAAAGGCCGCGAAGGCTCTTGGAATATCGGGCGCCCTCCAAACCGATACGTCGGAGGCTCCGATCTTGGGCGTTTATGTGAACAACTACAGCTATTCAAAGATGGATTGGTTCCTCGATAAGCGAGTCACCATCGATTCTTCGGTTGAAAATGCCGACGGCTCGACGACGTATCGAGTGACCACCTCGCTCAAGAATACGATGACCCCCCAGGAGAAGGCCGAGATGCCTGGTTATTTCCAGGGCCATAACGGCATTAGCCAGGATATTGACGATGAGGTGCTGAGGCTTTATCTCTATGCTCCTGCGGGAGGCAGCATTTCGGACATTAAGACTTCGGGCTCCGGTTCTATCGAGATGAACGAAGCGACGCACGATGGCTTGAAGGTTGCATGGGGCGGTGTCCACATGCTTCTTGGACAAGACATAAAGGTCGAGTACACGGTCACGACTTCGAAGGACTCTGGGCACAAAGAGCTTAAGGTTCGTACCACGCCAACCGCTCAAACGTTCGAACAGGATAAGTAAGATATGAAGTACTTTGGCACCGACGGCTTTCGCGGCGAGGCCAACGTTGGGCTGACCGTAGAGCATGCATACAAGATTGGCCGTTTTGTGGGTTGGTATTACGGTGCCAACCGCGAGCGCAAGGCACGTGTGGTCGTGGGCAAGGACACGCGTCGCTCGAGCTATATGTTCGAGGCGGCGCTGGTGAGTGGCCTGGTCGCGAGCGGTGCGGACGCATATATGCTGCACGTGATCCCAACGCCGGGCGTGGCGCATCAGACCGTGGAGGGCTGCTTCGATTGCGGCATCATGATCAGTGCGAGCCACAACCCGTTTTGCGATAACGGCATTAAGCTCGTCAACAGCGACGGCTTTAAGATGGACGAGGACGTGCTGGAGCTCATCGAGGACTACATCGATGGCAAGAGTGAGGTGCCGCTGGCCACAGGCAACCACATCGGCGCTACGGTCGATTACATGCAGGGCCGCAACCGCTATATTGCCTCGCTCATCGCGAGCGCGAACTTTTCACTGCAGGGCGTCAAGATCGGTCTCGACTGCGCCAACGGCTCGGCATCCTCGGTGGCCAAGCCGGTGTTTGACGCGCTCGGTGCCGACGTGCGCGTGATCAATGCCGCGCCTGATGGTTTTAACATCAACGTCGACTGCGGCTCTACGCATATGGAGCGCCTGCAGCGCCACGTGGTGGAGCAGGGCCTGGACGTGGGCTTTGCCTATGACGGCGATGCCGACCGCTGCCTGGCCGTGGACGAGCGCGGCCGCGTGGTCGACGGCGACCAGATCCTGTACGTGTGCGGTGTGTACCTGAACAAGCACGGTCGCCTTTCGGGCGGTACCGTGGTGCCGACGATCGCCAGCAACTTTGGCCTGGTCAAGTCGCTGGAGCTTGCCGGTCTGAGTGTCGTGACCAGCGGCGTGGGTGACCGTCACGTGTATGCCAAGATGCGCGAGGGCGGCTACAGCCTGGGCGGCGAGCAGACGGGCCATACGATCTTTGGCGATATCGAGCGCACGGGCGACGGCATTATGACCTCGCTGCGCGTGATGGAAGTGATTCGTGCCGAGCGCGAGACGCTCTCGCAGCTCACGGCTCCGTGCAAGCTGCTGCCGCAGGCGCAGGTTGCCGTGCGCGTGGCGGATAAGGACGCCGCGCTCGAGAACATGGGCGTGCAGAACGCCATCGCCGAGGCCGAGGCTGCGCTGGCAGGCGAGGGCCGCGTGCTCGTGCGCAAGAGCGGAACCGAGTCGGTTATCCGCGTGCTGGCCGAAGCGCCCGACCAAGCATCCGCCGATGCCGCCATGAAGCGCATCGCCAACGCACTCGAGGCTCTGTAGTTACGCGGTTTTACCAAACCGCGTAACTGCTCGACGCTGCAAACGCCCCTAAGCGGCAATCTGACGTTCAA
>NZ_JADNOH010000083.1 GCF_015557435.1 Collinsella aerofaciens | reverse complement strand
AACCAACGGGATGGGTCAAAACCACCACAAAGGTGCCTGTCCCCTTTGTGGTGGTTAGGGGAGGAGCTTCATGGCGGCGTCGTGGGCGGCGTGTTCGTAGGTGTCGTCGAGGGGCTTGAGCGGCAGCAGGGCTGTGGCCTGCGCATCGCCGCGGCGCTCGAGGGCGTGGGTGATCAGCCAGTCGGCGAGTTCGGGATTCTTGGGCAGTGCCGGTCCGTGCAGGTACGTGCCGATGACGCCCTTGTAGATGAGGCCCTCAAAACCGTCGTCGCCGTTGTTGCCGGTGCCCGTGACGATGGACGTTCCGAGCGGCGTGGCATCGGCATCCAGAAGCGTGCGGCCGCCGTGGTTCTCGAATCCCACGAAGGGCTCGGGCGCTAGGTCGGTCTTGACGGCGACGTTACCAATCAGGCGGTCGGAGCCACGCACGGTCTCGGCGGCAATGACGCCCAGGCCCTCGATGCGATTCTCGCCCATATAGTACGAACGGCCGAGCAGCTGATAGCCGCCGCAGATGGCAAGCAGTGTGCCGCCGTCTTCAACATAGGCCGCGACCTTGTCTTTTTGAGCGAGCAGTTCATGTGCAACCGCCAGCTGGTCGCGATCGGAGCCACCGCCCATCATAACGATGTCGGCGTCGGTCAGGTCGAGCGTCTCGCCCATGTGGACTTCGTCCACACGCACGGGAATGCCGCGCCAGGCGCAGCGGCGTTCGAGCGCGATAACGTTGCCGCCGTCGGCGTAGAGGTTGAGCGCATCGGGATACAGGTAGACGATGCGCAACGGGCGCGAAAGCTCGACCGGCACAATATCGGTGGGGACAGCGCTACCATCGGCGGGCGTTACGGCGCAGGAGACAACCGAGCTCGCATCGGCGCCCTTAAGCCCGTCGAGCTCCTTGACCAGCGGCGGGAAGGCCGTGTAGTTGGCGACGGCGTAGAAGGTGTCATCGGCGGCCTCGTCTGCCACGGCGCCGATCGCCTGCGCGACGTCCGAGATAATCGCGGCATCGATGCCGGCGTACTTGAGGCGTACCTGCATGTCGTGCGCACGCGTGCCTCCGGCAAAGGCGACAAGACCCGGCGTGTCGGCGATGCGCTCGAAGTCGACATCGTAGATCCACGAGACATCGTGGCCGTCGGCATCGTTATCGTTCAGGAAGAAGGCGCAGAGCCTGCCACCTGCCGTTTTAATGGACTGGATCTGGCGATCGAAGCCCACGGGATTCTTGGCTAGGTTGGCCTCGACGGTGCGGCCGGCAATATCCCAGCGGCCCATGCGTCCGCCGGCAGGCACGTAGGCATTAAGCGTGGGCTGCAGGTGCGCCGCGTCCACGCCTAACTCATGTGCGGCAAAGAATGCAGCGGCAACGTTGTAGACCATGTACAGGCCGTTGTAACGCGTGACGATGTGTGCGGCTGGCGCGCTGGAATCAGATCCAAACACCAGGTCAAAACCATAGCCGTCGCAGCCGAGTTCCACGCCCGTCACGCGACGGACAAGCGCAGGGCGGGCCCAGCCGCACGAGGGGCAATGGTAGGCGCCGAGTTGACCATACTGTACGTAGTCGTACTCCAACGGGGCGTTGCACTGCGAGCAAAAGCGCGAGTCGCTAATGCGGTCGGACTCGGTGCCCGTGGCGCCATCGATGCCAAAGGCAATACTCGCGTTGGGAACGCGCGCGGCAATCGAGGCGCACAGCGGGTCGTCGGCGTTGTAGATGAGCGTCGTTGCCGGCGAAAGCTCCAACGCGTGGGCGATGACCTCCTGGGTGTGGTCGATCTCGCCGTAGCGGTCTAGCTGGTCGCGGAACAGGTTGAGCAGCACAAAGTACGTCGGTTTGAGCTTGGGCAGAACGCGTACGGTGTAGAGCTCGTCGCACTCAAAAACGCCCACGCGCTTGCCGCTGCTGGTGTGCTTAAGGCCGCCGCGGGCCTCGAGCAGAGCACCCACCACACCAGGCTCCATATTGTTGCCGGCACGGTTGCACACCACGGTAGCGCCGCTGGCAGCAACGGCGTCAGCGATGAGGTTGGAGGTGGTGGTCTTGCCATTAGTACCGGTAATCACCACGCTGCGGTCGACAAGGCCGGCGAGGTCGCTCAGCAACTCGGGGTCGATCTTCATGGCGATGCGGCCGGGGAGTACGCCGCCCTGGCGCTTAAGGATAGAGCGCAGCCCCCAGCGGGCGATATCGCTCGAGGTGCAGGCGAGAGATGAGCGGAAGTTCATGAAGTCGTTCCTAACGTGAATGACATAGTCGGGGCGATCGCGTCGCTAAAAGCCGTAGCGGCGCGCAAATTCCTGGGCGAGCTGCGATACATCTTCGCAGGCGTTGGCCCAGGGGGCAAAGTCTGGGGTGTCCGAGATAATGCCGTCGGCTTCCCAAACCGCCTGGTGCGAGAGGTCCCAGGGGTCGCGCGGCTCGGGTCGGCAGGGAAGATACGGCGTCTGGTACATGGGGTTCAGCAAGAAGAACGCGCCACCCTCGCAACGGTTAGCGAACTCACGCAGCGCGCGCGTCGCCGGGCGCATCTTGTTTGTTTTGAACAGCAAGATCGTGCGGGCGAGCAAGTACCAAGGAGAGTTTTCGAGTGCGTCTGCCCCCATCTGTTCCTCGAGCTGATGCGCCAGGGCAAAAAAGCCGTCCTGGTCTTCCAAGCGGGCGAGGGCAAGCAATACGGTGCCGGCGGCCCGGGTGGAATAGCCCTCCGCCTTAAGGACACGGCGAGAATAGTTGGCGGCGGCGCGGTAACGAGCGCTCGCCATGCACAGCTGCGAGATGGCCTCGAGTGTGTGAAGCCACCCGATAAGGGCCGGCTCGCTCACGGTAAGGTCCGCTGCGGTGACACCGTCGGCCAAAACATTATTGGCCCAGTAGTGCGGGGCCTCCATATCAAACCCGGGCACGCCCTGTTGCAGGTAGTCGGCCGTGCTCGCTTCGAGCTTCATCAGGTCGCCCAGGCAAGCGTCAACGGGCGTGTCGGCCAAAATGATGGCGAGCAGCTGGGCATCGAGGACATGCGCATCGATGCGGACGATCTTGAGCAGCTCATCACGCATATCGTCGAACAAGCGGTTGCGCGTCTGCTCAAACTCCTCGTCGCTGCCCATGTCCTCGATGCGATGGAGCTCGTCGAGCAGGTGGCGATGAACACCGGCATAGGACAGCAGCGCCTGAGCATGCTCGGACTGCGCATACTTTTGGGGATTCGCGCTAATGTCGTTATGGACAAGCTCGCGTGCTGCATCGGTGAGCTCGGGGTGCGACGCCAGATAGGTGCGCTCCAGGTAGGCGGGGATGTAGACGCTCGGATCCATTAGAGGTCTCCTCCCTTAAACGGCAAGCCCTGCTCGGCCGCCCGCAGTATGCGCTCGTCGATCTGGGAGCGCACGATGTCGTTGGTGGCGACCCAGGCGGCAAAGCTGGCGTTGTCGGGTGCGCCCAGGCCCTCCTGCAGTACCGGCGTCGCCTCGGAGAGTGCAAGGACGAGCTCGTCGGTGGAGCCTGCACCCACGTTGACGCGGGCATAGACGCCATCGGGAAACTCGGTTTGGAAGTAGAGCGCCTCGGCTGCGTGCGGGCACGAGCGCGCAAGGATACGCAGGTAGTGTTCGGCGCCCTCGTAATCCAGCTCGCGCCAGGCAGCGCTCATCAGCGCGATGAGCGTCCACGGGTCCAAGTCGCGTTCTGCATCCTTGGGACGACGGCGCAGCGGCGTGTTGGCGAGATAGGGGACGGAGTGGGCAGAGCGAAAGCGCTTGAGCTCCTCAGCGGGGTATTCGAGCTTTGCCATGGCGAGCATTGCGGTGTGGCGGACGCCGGCAGGATCGTTGGGGGCAAAGTCGAGGCTGCGGTTTGCGGCTTCGAGCGACATGCGGTAGCGGCCGCTAATGAGCGCGCGCGATGCCAAGGCGGCAAGCCAGCGCAGGTAGGGACGGCGGGTCAGGTCGCCTGCAGCCTCGCGCTCGTAGGGGTCCTGCGCCGAGGCGATCTTGAGCGCCAGGTCGTGCTCCACCTCGTCGCACTTGGACACCAGATATTGCACGTATTCCTCGTTGGAGTCAGCGGTGAGGGCGCACAACATGCGCTGCGCATCCCAGTTGGCCGGATCGAGTGCGGCGGCCTCGCGAAGCATGTTCTCGGCAGCGGCCTCTTCCTGCTCGGCTTGGGCATCGTCGGGGATAAAGGGAATGCGGTAGTCGACGGCCTCGACCACCTTGGCAATCAGATGCCCGGCGCGGTCGCGGTCGTGCACGATGAGCGGCGCGGGGTTGCGGGTGAATTGCTCCATCAGACGCTCGACGGCGGGGCCGTCGGTGAGCGGGATATTGTCGCGGCGCAAGGCCTCAAGAACGAGGCGATGGCAATCCTCTTGAATGGGATCGAATGCCATGGGGCCTCCTTTGCTGCGGTTAGGGTTCAAATGTCTCTATATAAGGTTCTAGTTTACCCGCATGTGGCACACCGGGGGTGCCGCACTTGGACATGCACCTTTGCACCACGAAGACGGATGTCGCACAAATGTCGGCGCCTTGGACGACTGAGTGGTATCACGGTGCCGCAAACGGTCGATTTTTGGCGGCGAACGGGGCGCATTTTGGAGGGGCACCGTCCTGCCCGGGATATGTGGTCAACCTTGATAAAACGTTTGCCCAGCTTGGGAGTATGAATGCCCCACAAGGGTCTTCAGGGATAGAAAAAACGTTTCATCATTGTCGGCTTTAGGTGAATAACTGACCAACCAGAACGGTAAAATAGTGTTTGTCTGAGCGTTGAGACGTTTAGACATCGCGCATTGTCATCGCCGGCAACGCGCAAAACGGTCCTAACGGAGCCAATCGGGTGCTCCGTTATATACGCAAGTCTAAGAGGGGCTTGTTTAGGAGGCACAGTATGGGACGTTTTACCAATCCTCGCGATCTGTACTTTGGTGAGGGCGCTCGCCACGAGGTGAAGAACCTCAAGGGCAAGAAGGCCATCATCGTTTCTGGCGGCAGCTCTATGCGCCGCGGCGGATTCCTGCAGGACGTTGAGGCCGACCTCAAAGAGGGCGGCTTCGAGGTCAAGCTGTTCGAGGGCGTCGAGTCCGATCCGTCCATCGAGACGGTCATGAAGGGCGCCGAGGCCATGCGCGAGTTCGAGCCCGACTGGATTATCGCCATCGGCGGCGGCTCGCCCATCGATGCCGCTAAGGCCATGTGGGTCTTCTACGAGTATCCCGAGGAGTCCTTCGATAACATCATCCAGCCGTTCAGCTTCCCCGAGCTGCGTCAGAAGGCTCACTTCTGCGCCATCTCCTCTACCTCCGGTACCGCTACCGAGGTTACCGCCTTCTCCGTCATCACCGACTACGCCAAGGGCATCAAGTACCCGCTGGCCGACTTCAACATCACCCCTGATGTCGCCATCGTCGACCCCGAGCTCACCTACACCATGCCCGCCAAGCTGTGCGCTCACACCGGCATGGATGCTCTGACCCACTGCATGGAGGCCTACGTTTCTACCTTCGCCTCTATGTTCACCGATGCCAACGCCCTGCACGGCATCCGCGAGATCGTCGAGTGGCTGCCCAAGTCCTATGCTGGCGACCATGAGGCCCGTCAGCACATGCACGAGGCTCAGTGCATCGCCGGTATCGCCTTCTCCTCGGGCCTGCTCGGCATCGTTCACTCCATGGCTCACAAGACCGGTGCAGCCTTTGAGAACGGCCACATCATCCACGGTGCTGCTAACGCCATGTACCTGGGCAAGGTTATCCAGTGGAACTCCAAGGATCCCCGTGCTGCCGAGCGTTACGCTTACGTGGCCAAGGAGATCCTGCACCTTCCCGGCGAGACCAACGAGGAGCTCATCGCTGCGCTCGTCCAGAAGATCCGCGACCTCAACGACCAGCTCAACATCCCGCAGTCCATCAAGGATTACGCAAATGGTGGCGTGAAGGTCGACGCCGAGAACCCGCAGATGGTTTCCGAGGAGGAGTTCCTCGCCAAGCTGCCCGAGATCGCCGCGAACGCCGAGCAGGACGCCTGCACGCCCGAGAACCCGCGTGAGACCAAGGCTGCCGACTTCGAGAAGATTCTCAAGGCCTGCTACTACGACACCGACATCGATTTCTAATCGACTCTTGTTATCGTAACGAGGGGCTCCGCACGTATCTGTACGGAGCCCCTTTCTTTTTTCTTTTAGAGAATGGGATAGTTATGGCTGCAATTTTCAATAGCCCCAGCAAGTACATCCAGGGTCCGGACGAGCTCGCCAAGCTCGGCTCCTATGTCGAGCCGCTCGGCGCTAAGGCCCTCGTCATCGTGACGCCTTCGGGCAAGAAGCGCGTCGGTGCCAAGATCGAGGGCGGTTTTGCTGAGGCTAAGGCCGAGCTGCTGTTTGAGGACTTTAACGGCGAGTGCTCCAAGGGTGAGGTCGATCGCCTGGTTGCGCTCGCTCGCGACAACGGTTGCGACATCATCGTCGGCGTCGGTGGCGGTAAGATCCTCGACACCGCGAAGGCCGTCGCCTATTACCTGGAGTCCCCGGTTATCATTTGCCCCACCATCGCCTCGACCGATGCACCGTGCTCGGCGCTTTCGGTGCTCTACACCGACGACGGCCAGTTCGATAAATATCTCTTCCTTAAGGCAAACCCCAACATTGTCCTGATGGATACGACGGTTATCGCGGCGAGCCCGGTGCGCCTGACGGTTTCCGGTATGGGCGATGCGCTCGCGACCTACTTTGAGGCCCAGGCGACGCACGATGCCGACGGCGGCACTTGCGCCGGCGGTAAGGGTGGCATGGCCGGCCTGGCGCTCGCCAAGCTCTGCTACGAGACGCTTATGGCCGATGGCGTCAAGGCCAAGGTCGCGCTGGAAAAGGGTGCGCTCACGCCTGCCGTCGAGCATATCATCGAGGCCAATACGCTGCTTTCGGGCATTGGCTTTGAGAGCTCGGGCCTTGCTGCTGCTCATGCCATCCACAATGGCCTGACGATGCTGCCCGAGTGCCACGGCATGTATCACGGCGAGAAGGTCGCCTTCGGCACCATCGTCCAGCTGGTACTCGAGGATGCTCCGACTGAGAAACTCGAGGAAGTCTTGGGCTTCTGCATTGAGCTGGGCCTGCCGGTCACGATGAAGGAGCTTGGCGTTGCCGAGCTTACGCGCGAGCAGGCCATGATTGTTGCCGAGGCCGCCTGCGCGCCCGATGACACCATGTGCAACATGCCGTTTGAGGTGACGCCCGAGATGGTCGCAAACGCCATTCTGGGTGCCGACGCACTGGGTCACTACTACCTCATGGATGAGTAAATCAAGCTAAAGAAGGGGCAAAGCCGACAGACGGCTTTGCCCCTTTTTGCTATGGTGCAAAGGGGTCAGGTTACTTTGCACCAATCGTTGTTTGATGAAGGGCGGATTCTCGTATGGCGCTTCCTATGGTTTACGGCGGTCCCGGCCGGTATGTTCAGGGGCCGGGCGAACTTTCGCGTCAGGGCAGGTATTTGTCATGGTTGGGCTGCGCTGCCTATGTCTTGTTTGACCAGGGCACCGAGGATCGGCTGCGCAGGCAGATCGTCGATGGATTTCTGGACGATAATCTGAGCGAGCCTTTCTTTAAAATTTACAACGGTCCGTGTACGGAAGAGGCCGTTGTCGAAATGGCTCAGGAAGCCCAGGCCGAGTATTGCGACATGGTAGTGGGTATTGGCGGCGGCAAAATGCTCGATATCGCCAAGGCCGTTGCGTTTTATGCCGAGTTGCCGTTGTGCGTATGCCCCACGGCGGCTTCGATGGACGGTCCGTGCAGCGCGATTTCGGTTCTGTATCACGAGGATGGGTCGTTCGACCGCTACCTGATGCTCGAGAAGAATCCAGACCTGGTCGTGGTCGATACCAACGTGGTCGCGGCGGCCCCACTGCGTATGACGGTCGCTGGTATGGGCGACGCACTGGCAACGTACTTCGAGGCGCGTTCGTGTGCCGCGGCGCACGGCGCCAACGAGCACGGTGGCGCGCCGGGGCACTTGGCCCTGGTTGCGGCTCGTGCCTGCTACGACACACTTATGGAGTGCGGTGTCGCTGCCAAGCGCGATCTAAAAAAGGGGCGTACATCGCCGGCGGTTGAGCGCCTGATCGAGTGCAATATTCTGCTTTCGGGCGTTGGCTTTGAGAGCGGTGGCTTGGCGTTGGCACATGCCATCGCCAACGGTCTGACGATTCTGCCCGAGTGCAAGGCCATGCATGGTGAGGCCGTGGCATTTGGTCTGGTGGTGCAGCTTCGTTTGGAGCGTGCGCCCGAGCTTGATCAGGTACTCGAGTTTTGCCAGCGCGTTGGTCTGCCGACGACGCTCGAGGAGCTAGGTCTTGGCGAGATTTCCGATGCCGACCTGCAGAGTGTTGCAAATGCGGCCTTTAGAAACGAGCGTAACATAGCCAACGAGCAGGCCAAGGTGACCAAACAAAAGCTCGTGCAGCTCATGTGCGAGGCATAGCTTGGCGCTTGATTGACCTTGTGCAATCGGGGCGGCGATAGGCCATAGGCTATTTGCCGCAAAGGTGCTCCGCGTGTAATTTGCCCGAGGCACGGGCCGATGGCGTATCATTATCTCTTGCTTGTTTGCACTGCTCAGGGAGGGGCCGCGCATGGCGCAGGAACACGATCTGTTTGATGACATTATCGAGATCAGCAAGGGTTTCGACTTTCTTAAAAACCCGCTTGGCGGCGTGACCGATGCACTTGATCCATCGGCGCCGCAGTGGAATCCTGCCGACTACAAGGAGCGTCCGCGCGGCAACACCATTCCGTGCCTGACCTGCAAAAACGAAAAGAGCGGCTGCACCGCGTGCATGGACGTGTGCCCGGTCAACGCTATCGAGGTCGAGGAAGACGCTATCGAGATCCTCGATACCTGCCGCAAGTGCGGCCTGTGCGCTGCCGCCTGTCCGACTGAGGCGATTATTTCGCCGCGTCTGGCGCCCAAAAACCTTTACGACGACATTGTCTCGGCGGCTACGAGCCACGAGACCGCCTACGTTACCTGCACGCGTGCCCTTAAGCGCATGCCGCGCGAGAACGAGGTCGTCGTTGCCTGCGTGGGCGATATTACGGCCGAGACCTGGTTCTCGGTACTGGCGGACTATCCCAACGTGAGCGTGTACCTGCCACTGGGCGTGTGCGATAAGTGCCGCAACACCGGCGGTGAGGACATCTTGGGCGAGGCGATTGCGAAGGCCGAGGAGTGGGCCGGCACGGGCATGGGTCTGGAGGTCGATCCTAAGAGCCTCAAGTGCCATAAGCGCCGCGAGTACGAGCGCAAGGAGTACATGGAAAAGATTGCCCGCACCACGGGCCTGACGGTGACCAAGCTCAATCCGGCGACGGCGGCGCTGGCCTCGGTGACGCAGAAGTTGAAGGCCCACCGTCACCAGATCACGCAGCTTGAGCGTACGCTCAACACCATGTGCGGTACCACGTCGGCCAAGCGTCGCCGTTTGCTCACGCACGGGCGCCAACTGGTGCTCTCGACGTTGCAAAACCACCCCGAGCTTGCCCAGAACATGCAGGTGAGCACGCCGGAATGCGATTTTGACAAGTGCACGTCGTGCGGCGAGTGCGTTAACGTGTGCCCCACGTTTGCCTGTGACCTGGTGGGAAGCGGCCGCTTTGCACTGGAGTCCACGTATTGCTTGGGCTGCGGAGCCTGCGTCAAGGTGTGCCCTGAGCATGCGCTCAAGTTGGTTGAGCATGATGCATCCAACCTGGTCGTCGTCGATCCCGAGGCCGAGGAAAAGGCCGCCCAGAAGGCTAAGGCCCACGAAGAAGCCCAGAAGGTCAAGGCTGAGGCGAAGGCCAAGCTCGACAAGATGCTCGATCAGGTGGAGAAACTCGCGGACTAGTCAGCGACCCCTATCTCTGCTTCATTCGTGCCGCCGTGGCGTCCGGGTTCGCCCAGATGCTGCGGCGGCGCTATACTTATGCAGTTTGAAGTACCTGTACCAAAAGGAGCTGTCGTGTCCCTTTCCATCGGTATCGTGGGCCTGCCCAACGTGGGCAAGTCGACGCTGTTCACCGCGCTTACCAAAAAGACCGGCCTTGCCGCCAACTACCCGTTTGCCACGATCGACCCCAACGTGGGTATCGTCGATGTGCCCGATAGCCGCCTGCAAAAGCTCGCCGACATCGTTAACCCCGGCCGCATTGTGCCGGCTACGGTCGAGTTTGTCGACATCGCTGGCCTGGTGAAGGGTGCCAACGAGGGCGAGGGCCTGGGCAACCAGTTCCTGGCCAACATTCGCGAGACCGACGCCATCTGCGAGGTCGTGCGCTACTTTAAAGACCCCAACGTCATGCGTGAGGTGGGCCGCACGGGCGAGTTCGTCGATCCCGCCGGCGATGCCGACACCATCATGACCGAGCTCATCCTGGCCGACATGGGCACGCTCGAGAAGCAGCTGCCTAAGCTCGAGAAGGAGGCCAAGCGCGACAAGGAGCTCATGCCCAAGTTCGAGGTCGCCAAGCGCCTGCTCGCCTGGCTCAACGAGGGTAAGCGTGCCGCGTCCATGGAGATGACCGATGAGGAGCGCGCCGCCGCCAAGGGCCTGTTCCTGCTCACCATGAAGCCCATCCTGTATGTGGCCAACGTAGACGAGGACATGCTCAACGAGGACCTGGCGCCCATCGATGGCGTCAAGCCGCTGCCCATCTGCGCCAAGATCGAGGCCGAGCTTTCCGAGCTCGATCCCGAGGATGCGGCCGACTACCTGGAGAGCTTAGGCCTGGAGCAGCCCGGTCTGGACGTGCTCGCGCAGGCGGCCTATAAGCTGCTCGGCCTGCAGTCGTTCTTTACGGCCGGCGAGATGGAGGTCAAGGCCTGGACGGTTCGTCAGGGCGCGACCGCTCCGCAGGCCGCCGGCGTTATCCACACCGACTTTGAGCGCGGCTTTATTAAGGCCGAGGTCATTGGCTATGACGACTACATCGAGCTCGGCGGTGAGCAGGGCGCCAAGGCCGCCGGCAAGCTGCGTATTGAGGGCAAGGACTATGTCATGGCCGATGGCGACGTCGTGCACTTCCGCTTTAACGTGTAAGGACGACGCACATGTTTAAATATGGCAAAAAAGCCGGCTACATGGGTATTGCGCTGCTCATACTTGCGGTGATTCCGCTGGTGGTCGCAGCGTGTGTTATCCCCAACATTGGTCCCGAGGTGGCAACAAAGTTTAATGCCGCCGGCGAGGCGACGCGCTGGGGCAAGAGCTACGAGTTGCTGGCGCTGCCGGTGCTCAACCTGCTGCTGAGCGTGGTGACGTACTTTACGGCAGGACGCCAGGCTAAAAACAATGATGACTCCGCCGCCATGGCGCGTATCGTGTGCGAACGCTACCTGCGCAACGGTTGCATCACGGGTGTGTTCCTCAACGTGGTTAACGTTTACTTTATGTACTCGGCGATTACCGGAACGGGCTTTGGCCTTGGTTTCTAGCTTGTCCTTTTAGGCAACGAGTCTGCACATATATTCAATGGCTGCTGCGAGGCCGCCGCTCGATCGTGGTTTAAAGACCATGTCGGCGGCGGTCTCGTTTTCGTATCCGGCGCCACGAAGGGCGAGTGCGATGCCGGCTTCTAGAAGGAGCGGCAGGCCGCGTTGGCTGGTTGCGATTACGGCAGCCTGATTGAGCGGGCAGCTGTGCGTTTGGCATTGGATGGCAAGTTCACCTTGCGCCGGGCAAGGGACCAGAACGGCGGCGACGCGACTTGATAGCAATGCAAATGCTGTGCGCTCATCGGGCGAAAGGCATTCGGCTTCAACGACGACGAGCTTGGGCGGTGCGCTGTTTGTGCGAAGCGTGGCTCGGTACATGCGGACCGAAGAACCCGACATAGAAAACTCCTGTGTATTCGGCAAAACGTAAACTATAGTTTACGTTTTTGTTCAGCTCAATTTCAAACTCGGCTGCATGGACGAACGTGCGAAACAGATTCTTGGCAGGCGGGTCGAAGAGACACGCAGGGACCTTGGTATCTCCAAGGTTGATTTTTGTGTGGCGACAGGAATCAGCCGACCCTACCTCGACCGAATCGAAGATGGGACGGCAAATTTCACGCTCAAGGTTCTATTTAAGATCGCGCCCGCCCTTGGCATGACGGTGTCAGAGCTTCTCGAGGGGATCGAATAGGGGATACCCGTCGACAACTGAATTACGCCATCGGGATGCGGTCGTGGTTGACTTGGCTGTAGAACAGGCGCTGGATCTCGGCGGCATCGCGTGACTGGCCGAGTGCCCACATGGTTTTGGCCACGAGTGTCTCGGTGGTCATATCATCGCCGCGCAAAATACCCGGATGGTCGGCGTAAGCACGGCCGACCTCATAAACACCCAGATCGAGGCCCTCTTCGGGGACCTGTGTGGTCATAACGACGGTGCGGCCCGAATCGACCCAGCGGAAAATTGCCTCTTGGAACGATTCGCCCGATTCACCAAACTCGGGGATACCGCCAATGCCAAAGGTCTCCAGAATCACGGCGTCGTAGCTATCGGCAAGGGCGTCGAGGATGCCCGGGTTTACGCCGGGCGTAAGCTTGAGTACAAATACGCGCGGGTCGATGCTGTCGTAGAAGCGCACCGGGTTTTCGCCCTGATGCGTGCCGTGAAGCCCGTTGCGCACGATGCGGTCGTTGCGGATATAGGCGATGGGCGGATAGTTGACGCTAATGAACGCGTTAAAGCTCATGGTACGCTGCTTGCGGGCGCGCGTGCCGGCAATGGCGACGCCGCCAAACACAATCGAGACATCGTGCGAGTGCTCGTCGAGCGCATAGAGCAGGCTCTGGTACAGGTTGAGCTTGGCGTCAGTAAAGGGATTGCCCATGGGCTTTTGCGAGCCGGTGAGCACGATGGGCTTGGGGCTGTCCTGAATCAGGTAGGAAAGCGCTGCCGCGGTGTAGCTCATGGTGTCGGTACCGTGCAGAATCACGAAGCCGTCGTGGTCGGCATAACCCTCGACGATGACGTCGCGGATACGCATCCAGTCACTGGGGCGCATATTGGTGCTGTCGATGTTCATGGGCTGCACGACGTCGAGCTCGCAGAGGCCCGAGATCTCGGGGACGCTCTGGGCGAGCTCCTCACCGGTCAGGGCGGGGGAGAGGCCATTGCCGTCCTCGGTCGATGCGATGGTGCCGCCCGTGGCGATGAGAAGGATGCGCTTCATGCTGGTATTCCTATCGTATTTGCCGCCGCAGAGGCGGAGTCGTTCGGCAGTATTGTGGCACAGGGCGTCCAATGTTCAAACGTATTACATCATCTGTAACGTTTGGTAACACTTCAATCGCCGTCAAATAGGGCCCCGGTCGTGCGTTTGCCGTGCGCTGATGGCTGCGAGGGACGAGAAACCCCATATAACGTGTACACTATGAAAGTTATTTTCGTTCATTCACGCGGGTGGGCACCGGCTCCCCGCCAACAAGAGGGGGAAACCATGGATCAAAAGGCTTCCGCAAAGGTCCTCGTACTCGACTTTGGTGCGCAGTACGGTCAGCTCATTGCCCGTCGCGTCCGCGACCTCAACGTGTATTCCGAGATTGTCCCCTGCGACATCTCGGCCGACGAGATTCGCGAGATGAACGCCTCTGCGCTCATCCTTTCCGGCGGCCCGGCCTCCGTGTATGCCGAGGACGCTCCGTCCATCGATCCTGCCATCTTTGACCTGGGCCTTCCCGTCCTGGGCTTTTGCTACGGCCATCAGATCACGGCCGTGACGCTCGGTGGCAAGGTCGGCCACTCCGAGGTGGGCGAATACGGCCGCGCCACCATCACGCGTACGGCCGGCGCCAAGCTCTTTAACTCCACGCCTATGGAGCAGACCGTGTGGATGAGCCATCGCGACGCCGTGTCCGAGGTGCCCGAGGGCTTTACCGTTACCGCCAGCACCGACGTGTGCCCGGTTGCCGCCATGGAGTGCGTCGAGCGCAAGATCTTCACCACGCAGTTCCACCCCGAGGTCAAGCACTCCGAGTACGGTCAGCAGCTGCTGAGCAACTTCCTGTTTGAGATCTGCGGCCTGGAGCCCAACTGGAGCATGGACAACCTGGTCGAGACCATGACGGCCGAGTTCCGCGAGAAGGTCGGCGACGACCGCGTGATTCTGGCCCTGTCCGGTGGCGTCGACTCCTCCGTCGTGGCTGCGCTGGGCGCTCGCGCCGTGGGCAAGCAGATGACCTGCGTGTTCATCAACCACGGCCTGCTGCGCAAGGGCGAGCCCGAGCAGGTGGAGGAGGTCTTCACCAAGCAGTTTGACGTCGACTTTATCCACGTCCACGCCGAGGACCGCTACGCCGAGCTTCTGGCCGGCGTGACCGAGCCCGAGGAGAAGCGCCGCATCATCGGCACGCAGTTCTGGAAAGAGTTCTTCGCGGTCGCCCAGCAGCTCGAGTGCGACGGCAAGCCGGTCAAGTACCTGGCTCAGGGCACCATCTACCCCGACATCATCGAGTCCGGCGCGCGCAAGACGGGCGGCAAGACGGCCACCATCAAGAGCCACCACAACCTGATTCCGTTCCCCGAGGGCGTGCACTTCGACCTTATCGAGCCGCTCGACCACTTCTTTAAGGACGAGGTCCGCGCACTTGGCCTGGCGTTAGGCCTGCCGGGTCACATCGTGTTCCGTCAGCCTTTCCCGGGCCCGGGTCTGGCCATCCGCATCATCGGCGCGGTCGACAAGGAGAAGCTCGAGATCCTCAAGAATGCCGACGCCATCGTGCGAGAGGAGCTCGACGCCTACAACCAGCGTCTGTTTGAGCAGACCGGCGAGCGCAACTCCGAGCACAGCTGCTGGCAGTATTTTGCCGTCCTGCCCGACATTAAGTCCGTTGGCGTTATGGGCGACGAGCGCACCTATCAGCGCCCGATTATCCTGCGCGCCGTCGAGTCCAGTGATGCCATGACCGCCGACTGGGCCAAACTGCCCTACGACGTCCTGGCCCGCATCTCCGGCCGCATCGTGGCCGAGGTCCCCGGCGCCAACCGCGTGTGCTACGACATCACGTCCAAGCCGCCCGCGACGATTGAGTGGGAGTAGGACGACAGGGTTCTGACCTGCGATTTTGAGTGCCGCACTATGCCGCTGAGTTTCGTTTCGTACGAGAGTCATGACAAAGCCACCAGCGACGGAGATGAGTAAAAGCGATTAAAGAGCCTCCGTTCCCTGTGTTGGGACGGAGGCTCTTTCTTTGCCGTTTTACTCCCTTGTCTCCGTTCGGGGATTATTTCTTGCTCATTTAGGGCTATTCGCGCTGAAAGATTTTGACTAGCTTGGTGTCCTTTATTTCGTAGACAATGTCTGCGACGTTCTCGACCAGCCTCTTATCGTGGGAGACGAACACTATCGTTCCGGCATAGGCGCTCATCATCTGCTCGAGGGCTTCGGCGCTCTTGATGTCCAGGTAATTTCCAGGCTCGTCCATGAGCAAGATGTTGTATCTGCCCAGCAGCATCTTCGCGAGTAGCAGCTTGATGACTTCGCCTCCCGAGAGAACGCCAACGTCCTTTGTCAGGTCGCGCGGTCCGATTCCCATAGAGGCGAGGATGCCTCGAATTTCGGTCATGCTGTACTCGCAACCATCCTGCATGAACGAGATCGCAGACTGACGGGCGTCGAACTTGTAGCCTGTTTGCTCGAAGTAACCGATCTCTGCCTTGGGAGAGATGTTGATACCGTCGGCGCGTCGAGCGATTGCCTTCAGCAGGCTGGTCTTTCCTGTACCGTTGCCACCGGTGATGGCCACTTTGGCACCGAGCGGTATCTCGAAATTCGCGTGGTCATAGAGCATGCAGTTGCCGAAGCTCAAGCTGAAATCGTCTGCCGAGATGGGAAATTTACTATGCAGTTCCAGGGCCTTGCTCTGGCGGAACCGCACGGCGCGAATGCTATCTGGGGCCTCAATCCCTTCGAGTGCTTCGAGGCGCTTCTCCATGTCCTTAGCCGCCTGGTACATCCTCTTCTGTTTGGTGCCGGTTGCTTTCTGATGCCCCAATCGACCTGCATACTCGTTGCTTTTTTTCGCAGCCTTCCGCTTGGCGTCGACCTGCCGTGCTTTTTTCCGTTGTTTTTCGATGGCGGCTTCGAGGCGATCGCGCTCGCGCATCGCCTCTTCGTATCGAGTCGCCTGAGCTTTGCGCTCTTCTTCTTTCTGTCGCAGATAGTCGGAGTAGTCACCCCAGAATTCGGAAATACCGCCGTCTTTGAGCTCCCAGATCTTGTCCACTACCTGATCGAGAAAATAACGGTCATGGCTCACAATGAGCAGGGCTCCATCAAATGCCTTGAGTTGTCCGACGAGAAGGCTGATGCCGTCTTGGTCGAGGTGGCTCGTAGGCTCATCAGCAAAGATCGCGCTTGCATGCTGGGAGAGCGCAGAGGCAATCTTGGCGCGTGTCTCCTCTCCGCCGCTCATCGTCTCCTGCGCCACTCCGGCGACGTTGAGACGGGAGAGCATCTCACCACTGCCCTGAGCCGCATCAAGGTCGAGTTCATCGAGTTGGCCGATGAGGGCAATGCTGCCGAAACGCCTGACGTCGGCGTCCGCAATGGTAAGATTGCCGCTCAGAATTTTAAGCAGGCTGGTTTTGCCTGCGCCATTGTCTCCCACCAAGCCGATGCGATCGTAGGAGTAGATTTCCAACTCTTCGATATCTAGGATATCGCGGCCGGCATATTCCAAAAAGATGTCTTTAGCTTTGACTATGAGTTCCATAGGTTGAACCGCCTTTTGTGTATTAGCGTTTTACTGGAAACGCAGCCATGCCAAAAAAGATTGCTCACGTCGATTTTTCGCCTTTGCCCAATTGCCGGCGCGAGCGTTTTGACCTTGCGCAAGCCGGCAAATCCGAAAATGATAGTTGGCGACGAATAAGGAGCGCGATGTGGGATGTCAGTGCAATACCTCGTCGTCGCAAGGGCTTGAAGGCTGACGCTTGAACCGATGGCTGCTGCCTCTTTTTTTCGAATACTTGGGCTATTGAATCTGCCCGGTATCTCTTTTCCCCGCGCTTCGGACGCTCGGAGCAAGCAGCATAGCCATCGCAAGCAGTACCATGGTCGCTCCAGAGCCGACGAACCATAACGGAGCTCCAAGCAGATCCGCAAAAACGGAGGGAGCTGCGAGGCCCATGGGCATGGCCCAAGCCATGATGGTTCCGTAGAGGCCGAAAACGCGGCCTAGGTACTCAGGAGGTATCTGCTCCTGCATAAGGGCAGTCTGGGTTCCCGCGTACAACGGGGAGCATGCGCCCATAAGAAAGCTCACCGGCAGGAAAGCAGCGAACAATGACGGGCCGAGCGATCCGGATACGATTGCGGCAATGCCGAAGCCGGCAATCGCGGCGACCATGGTGAACGACCTATTGCGGAACCCTCCCGTAACCGCCAAGATACCGGACCCAGCCAGCATGCCTGCAGAAAAAAGGATTTCCACCAAAGCGGCATCCCCCGTGCTACCGCCAAAATGCCCCAAGGTCATTATTGGGAACAATGCCGCGAGCGGAGAGAACGCGAAAGCGAAGACGAACCCGCACCAAAGAAGGGCGAACAGCCCCCTGTACCCCCTAATCAGCTTGTAGCCGTCCGAAATCTCAGAGAAGAGCTCTCGAACCTTATTGGAAAAGGACAAGCTGCGGTCGGCTTCGTCGAGGCCCCCTGCGTCTATCTGTGCGGCGAGGACGGCTAAAGAAGCGAAAAGCGCTCCCAGCACGTCGAGGACAATCATAGCGGTAATGCCCGCCACGGGATAAATCACTGCTGCAAGCGCGGCGCCAAGAATGTATCCGCCGGACTGAATCGCCTGAGTCACCCCCGATAGGCGAACGAGATGCTCCGGTGGGGCGAGATGGGGCGTGAGAGATTGGGAGGCTGGCGTGTAGAACGAAGTACCAACTGCACGGAGAAACAAGGCGATGAGAATTAGCCATGCAGGTAAGCTGCCGGCCAACGAGGCAATCGCCAAGGCGGCACCCACCGCGGCAATGAAGAGGTCGGCGCCGATGAGGACACGTTTCAAAGGCAGTCTGTCGACAACGGCGCCCGCAAGGATTCCGAACAAAGCAATCGGCAGAAAGCCTGCCAGCGATGCTAAGGAGAGGAGAGAAGACGACCCTGTCGTGAGGGCGAGATGCCAAATAAGACCCATCTGGAGAATCGAACTCGTCAATGTCGAAACGAGCTCCCCGCCCCATACGAAACAAAGCTTGAATTGCCATGAATGGCACAGCAGAGCAGACCTGCCCCGAGAGGTTTCAAATATCATGGTTATGTCCAATCGTGAAATGGCGTGCAGAAAAACAGCGCGACGCCACAACAGCGCCGCTTTCTAGGCGCTCATCCACGTGCGGAAAAGACCAACCACGACACCCCTCCTTTGTTAATTCGGTCTGGCAAACCATGTAATATTAACGAGGCTTGAGTTTGCCTGTCAAGAATCGACCATCGGAAAGGGCAATCCTCTCTGGCCATTCGATTCCTTTTGTATCTTTGGTTGCATAGGTGACCCGCCAGGGCTATTACGCGTGGAAGAGGCGCCTGCCGAGCTGGCCGATGAGGCGCTGAAGATGGCCCTGGTCAGGCGAAACGATCCCAAGGGATGCGTACATCATTCGGATAGTAAGAATGTTGCCAGCAGGTTTTGCGGCAACCGCAAAGGAGCCGTATCCTGCAGCTGGAATCACGTTGCAGCATCCTGACCCGCATTCCGATTGGCGGACGGCCCGCTTCGGCATCCTGACCAGCACAGCAATCGAGCCTTGTCATTCCTTGGATATGCCGGTTGCTCGGGGCGGTCCCGACGGAGGCCCTCGCCTCCCCGGTCCGTGACCCAAGAAGGGCAAGCATGCTGATCTGCATGGCTGGTTCCTCCTTTATGTAGACGACCATGCAAAGAAGGGACAACCGAGGAGGCAGGTTACTGATGCGGGCTCCCGCACGCCCATGACTACCCGACGGGCTGTTTTTCATCTCCGATGCCCGCATTGCAGCATGAACGAATGTGCCTCGACATCTCTGCTGGCATGGTACGACTGGGATCGCACCTCGACGCATCCTTGCGCATACTGCCTTCCAAGTTTCGAAACCGGGAAGGAAAGTGTATGTGAGCGACGATATCGGCGCCGATTCGACGCTCGAGAGGGAGATTGCGCCGATTCTATCCATCGGGGATGCATTCCCGAAGATTCTCATCACTCGCACGAGGCATGAGCCCCATACCCGGGAGGGCGTGCTCGTGCTGAATTTCGCGAGGTGGCTGCTTGGCGGGTAGGGTTCTGAACGTCGCATTGGGATATCGCGCGACAGGGCACGCAGGGCTGTTTGTGCCCGCACGGGAAACGCCGTCGCCATGCGGGCGGCCTGTCGTGTCCGATTAGCCTTTTGCTAAACAGGCTTACGCCAACTCATGGGCAAGCCACCTGAGACTATTCACTTTGCTTATCGTTGACAAAGACCTGTGGCCTGCGGTTTTGTGAACGGCTCGTAAGCCACCCGCGTCGACTCACTTACTGTTGAAGCTGGTGGTTTGCAGGCTCAAAGGCGGTTGAGTTTCAAAACGGGCGTTTTTCGGCGATATCGAGCCTCCAAAGGCGGCTCTCCGTGCCCCTTGGGACAAAAATAAAAACTCAATACTCTGAGTTTGAAAATGGTTTTTGAAGTTGTCCCAGCTTTTGTCCCCGAAGCCGATGAAACGCGACGTCGCGTCATTCAGCGGCACTCACTTCGAGATGCCGCCGAAAACTGGGTGCAACTGGAGTGACGAGACGGCAAAACTATAACCACCGAGTGGGAATAGAACATACGTTCGATAAAATAATATAGTATCAGATAGCGGGCACGGTTTCAATTGAATCCGTGCCCGCTGCTGTATGCGTGTCCTTGCACGCCCAATATGCGCCGTAAAAGCCGTCTTCTTCGACGTCAAAGTGAATGCGCTTCGTTTTCGCCTCTCAAAATCTTATTTTCACGATTTGCATTTTCATCCCGTTGTCACCGACCCTTGCGAGAAACCGGAAAAAGCAGCTGACAGAAGAGTCTCTCAAATCGTTGTAGCCCAGCATATAGCCGCGACTTGTGACCTGCGGACGGCTGTCCCACGTGCCGATTTCCTTGGCGGCATCCGAAACCGCAAAATATGCCCCCACATCCTTGATTTTTGCAGTCTTAAGCCATGTTTTTGCGATCATCTTTACCGCCGTCCGATTGGCAGCATCAAAGACCAGCACACTGCCGGGGAAAGCGTCCGCCATCCCCCGCACCAGTTCCCGGACCTGCTGGGTCAGAAAGTAATAGAACACCCCGGAGGCAAAGAACACCGCCCCGCGGGAGGCATCGATTTTGCTAAACCATGCGGTGTCTTTCAGGTCGCAGGGGATATTTTGTTCTCGATCCCCGGCGGGCAGTAGCTGCTGCCGCAAGGCAATCACATCCGGGAAGTCCAGATTGTAGATCTTGCATCTACCGTTGTCGCAGGTTCTGCCGGTGTTGTCCAGCCCGCAGCCCAGATTGACCACCGCCGCATTGGGGTGGCCTTTCAGGTAATCCCGCACCTCGAAAGCAAGATCACTCTGCCGTGTGGCCACCTCCAGCGCACCAAAGCGCTGCATCAGGCTGCGGGAGTTTTTCTCTACCTCTGAAAAGTCGTAGTCGATCTGGTCGAGCAGACGAACCGCTGTTTCATCCCTGTAAAGGTTCGGGTACAACTCCGTACACAGCTTCCGGGAATACAGCGGGAGGATCAGCGTCTCCTGCACGGTGTTTTTCTCAATTTTACATTTCATAGGTTTCTTCCTCAGTGAATAAAAACTGTCATAATTGCCGCCAGCATAGCCGCTATGACCGTCATGCCTATCGCCATGTGCAGGATGGATGCAAAAATGCCCGTGCTTGATACCCCTACTTCCGCGCCGTGACGCAGAGCCACTTTTTCTTTTTGTGTATCTGCACCTCGTGAAAACCCGCCTGCTCCAGACATGCCTTTAATTCAATGTCCTTGTAGATGGTCATGCCGCCGATGATCTGCGTCCACCTCTCGTCCTTGTCCGTATCGTCATTGCTCTCGTTGCAGATAAGAATTGTCCCGCCTGGCTTCAGCGTCCGCCAGACCTCACGGAAGCATCGGGGCAAATCAGGCCAAAAATAGACGGTCTCAAAGGCCGTGGCGGCATCGAAGTAGCTATCCTCAAACACCATATCCGCCACACTGCCTTGCAGAACGGCGCAACGCCCCTCCTGAATTGCAATTCGGTTGAGCTTTCTAGTCTTCTCCACGCTGACGGGCGAATAGTCGACGCCCTTGACGACGCCATGCGGGCATTTTTTCAGCAGCCGTTTTATGTTCGCCCCGCCGCCGCAGCCGCAATCCAGCACCTTGGCATTTGGCGCAAGTCGTAGAAATCGAAGTCCCCACCGCGCCACAGGGCTGTGGCCCAGATTCATCATGGCAACCATAAGTTTTCCGCCGAGGCCCACGGGCTTGCGGGTGTTTTCAAAGAACGACATCTGGCCCCTCCGATTTCGTGCATTCCGCATAGGTCAATGGGAACGAGGCCTTCAGCACCGCGCTTTTCTGCACCGCCCAGCCGTTTTGACGCAGGAAACGCAGGTATTCCTCGCTTGTCCACCTGCTGTGGAGGGGGAATCCCGCCATACTCATGAAAAAGGCTTTTGCCTTGCCGGAAACCGAGTTCCCCGCGTGGGTGAAGGTTGGCGCGATGAGCACGCCGTCGTCCTTCAGTACCCGCCTGATTTCTTGCAGTGCCTTTTCCGGATGCGGCACTATGTGAAGCGCGTTGGACGCGATCACCACTTCGAAGGACTTCTGTGCATAGGGCAGGCGGAACATATCTTGTACGGAAAAGTGCAGCTTTGCGGATTGATTGTCCCGCTTTGCTTCAAGGATCATCTGTGCAGAAGCGTCCGTAGCCTCGATGTGCACCGCCGCATCCACGATGCTCTTTGCGATAAGCCCCGTGCCGGTGGCAACCTCCAGTACGGTTTTTGCTTTCACCACCGGCCTGATCAGCTCATACATCTTCTCATACGCCGCCCGGTCCTTTCGCATGAAACGGTCGTACCGACCGGCATTCTTGTCCCAGAAGCCCTTGCGTTCGTGCATGGCTATCGCCCCCCAAACAGTTAGAGCAATCTAACTATAACACACGAATCATGCAGCAAGATAAGGCTAACCTTATTTCTTGGCCAAGACGCATCTCTTCGGTTTTGCTTATAACGGTGTGAGTCAGATACTAAGCTGGAGCTGAAGAAGGAGCTTGGCGGACAGGTAGGTCGATACCGGTTCCCGGAACGGTGATCCAGCCAATTACACCAGGGCTCTAGTCATGCAGGTAAACCCAATCCATGACGGGAAATAGGTCCTTTTCTCTAGCTCGACGTCTTTCGGAGCTTGACGATTTGGACTGATGGAGGTGAGAAGTCCCTCACTGCGCCAATACCAGAAGATTGCGCTATAGACATCTCTCCGACCCTTTGAATCACCCCTTTTCACGCCACCCGCTACGAACCCCGGCGGAAACTAGGGAGTGATTAAAAAGGCGACCTGCGGTTTTGCGAATCAATTGAGTCATTCACAAAATCGCGAATCAAGGGCGTGATTCGCCCAAATTGCGCACGAATCAGCCCTTAGGCGGTACGACGCGACACGCATCGACAACACTCGGCCTGGATTAGTCACTGAGCGGGAATAGCGGGAACTGGCTTTTGAACTCGCGTTTTGATACCGTCGAGTACCGCCTGATGCTGTTTCGGCGCCGCCATAGAGTAAAGCCACCAGCGAAATAACGGGAATAAAAGCCTCCGGACCCTCTGGTTCGGAGGCTATCTTTTTGCATATCTGCCTAAAACGACTCCTTGCCAAAGCCCCTTGAGCATCGGGCGGCATTATTGAGTGTGGGCGTTATCGTAGGTATCTTTGATTTCTTCTGGCAAATTATCGGGAATCAGCGCCTTCACTCTATCCTCGTTGCCATCTTGGATTGCCTGCTCGTAGTACCAGCATTTGAACTTCAGCATGTCGAGCGCGCGGTTCATGTTCACGATCTCCGACTCCATGTGGGCCTTGCGCTCCTCGAACATGGCCTTGCGTTTGGGGTATGTTGAGGGACCCTCTGCGCACCATTCCATGAACAGCCGGATGTCCTTGATCTCCATTCCAGCCTTCTTTAGGCATTCGATGACCCGAAGCGCTTCGAGTTCCGTATCGCTGAATCGGCGAATGCCGGATGCCCGCTCCAGCCCCGGGAACAATCCCTGCTTGTCGTAATATCGCAGCGTTGAAGCGGGCAAACCGAACATTTCCGCCACCTGTCCGATTGTGTACATGGCTCCTCCGAAACAATGTCGAATTCATTCCTTGACCTAAAGTCAGGTTTAGGTATTACCTTCATTCTCGTCAATGTAAATCGGGAGCGCAAGGGGTATTCCGTAATGGGCAAAACGGTTTTGATAGTTTCTTCAAGTCCACGAAAGAATGGCAATTCCGAGACGCTGGCGGAGGCTTTCGCCAACGGCGCGCGGGAGGCAGGTCACAGCGTTGAGACCGTGCGTCTGCGCGAGAAGCAAATGGGCTTCTGCAGGGGCTGCCTTGCCTGCTTAAAGTTGGGGCGTTGCGTCATCCAAGACGATGCCGTGGAAATTGCCGCCAAAATGCACGATGCGGATGTGCTGGTGTTTGCAACGCCCGTCTACTACTACAGCGTCTGCGGCCAGCTCAAAACCATGCTGGACCGCGCTAACCCGCTTTTTGGCTCCGATTATGCATTCACCGAGGCATATCTGTTGGCGACGGCGGCGGAGAACGGGCGCTCGACCTTCGACGGGGCGAAAAAGGCGATGCAGGGATGGGTTGACTGTTTCTCCCGCTGCACGCTCGCTGGAACGGTTTTCGCCGGCGGCGTGAACGGCGTGGGCGAAATCGCCGGGCATCCCGCTCTGGAGCAGGCGCGGCGAATGGGCATGGGAATCTAGCCGGGCTGTTTGGCCGCGCGGAAACAGATTTGTGCCAAAACTATCGACAGGAGGAAATCGATCATGGCAGTTAAACAGACGGCAGGCAGAGACGCCCTGGGGGAGTTCGCTCCCAAATTCGCACAGCTCAACGACGACGTGCTGTTCGGCGAGGTGTGGAGCCGAGAGAGTGAGCTCTCCCTGCGCGACCGCAGCGTGGTGACGGTGGTTGCCCTGATGTCGCAGGGGCTGACGGACTCTTCGTTCAAATATCACCTGATGTCCGCAAAGAACAATGGAGTGACCAGGACGGAGATAGCGGAAATCCTTACGCACGCGGCGTTTTATGCGGGTTGGCCCAAGGCGTGGGCTGCCTTCCGCATGGCGAAGGAGGTCTGGGCGGCCGACGATGCCGCCGACGCAAGGGCTCAGCACCAAAACGAGATGGTTTTCCCCATCGGTGCCCCCAACGACGCCTTCGCGAAGTACTTTATCGGGCAAAGCTACCTCGCGCCCCTTTCCACCGAGCAGGTCGGTGTCCACAACGTGACGTTCGAGCCCGGCTGCCGCAACAACTGGCACGTCCATCACGCCAAAAGCGGCGGTGGGCAGATCCTCGTCTGCGTGGCTGGTCGAGGGTTTTACCAGGAGTGGGGAAAGCCGGCACAGGAGCTGCGCCCCGGCGACGTGGTCAACATCGCCCCGGGGGTGAAGCACTGGCACGGCGCCGCGCCCGACAGCTGGTTCTCGCATCTCGCGTTGGAGGTTCCGGGCGAGGAGACCTCCAACGAGTGGCTGGAGCCCGTGGGCGACGATGCATACCTTAAAGCGACCAACAAGGAGGCTTAAGCACCGTCGCCCGTCCGCGCCGCCGAGAGCAGCGCGCCCAAATCTGCCTGAATCGCCTCTGCCTTGCTTCCGAGCTGCAGCGGAGCCGAGCCGTTCGAGATGTTGACGCTCAACAGGTGCGCATCCG
>NZ_JADNOH010000082.1 GCF_015557435.1 Collinsella aerofaciens | reverse complement strand
ATGAAGGAGACCGAGAAGATCGAGATCGTGCACTTCGACCAGGAGGGCTACCTCGAGGACGGCAGGAACGTCTACGAGGCCGGCAAGAGGATGACCGCCCTGGCCGACCGCGTGCACGAGGAGGGCTACGACGCCGTCTTCCTGATGGGCGTCGGCGGCACCTGGGACGAGTTCATGCAGCTCGAGTACCTCATGAACAAGTTCGGCGACCGCGACCTCGAGGTCTACCTGATCCACGCCGCCGAGTGGAACGTCATGGGCCACAAGCGCATGACCGAGCGCTCCGTCGTGCTGACCGCCTCCGAGTCCGGCACCACCCCCGAGGTCCTCGAGGCCATCGGCAAGATGAAGGAGATGGGCGTGCGCGTCTACGCCATGACCAACCCGGAGGGCAAGATCGGGCGGGCCGTGGGCGCCGAGAACTGCGTCATGATGGCCTCCGACCACGGCGCCGGCGGCTGCGAGAAGGGCTACTACCTCGCCGACTGCTTCGGCCTGCGCCTGCTCAACCGCCGCGGCTGCTTCCCCAAGTTCGACCTGTTCATCGAGCAGACCCGCGACGTCTGGAAGGACATGCTCGACATCCGCAAGCGCTTCGAGCCGCGCGCCGAGGAGCTCGCGAGGAAGTACGCCCTGGCCGACTACACCATGTTCATCGGCTCGGGCGCCCTGTGGGGCGAGACCATCCTGTACTCCATGTGCCTGCTCGAGGAGATGCAGTGGAAGCGCATCCGCCACATCACCTCGCACGACTTCTTCCACGGCACCCTCGAGCTGCTCGAGCCCGGCGTCCCGGTGTTCCTGTTCATGGGCGAGGACGAGTGCCGCGCCCTGGACGAGCGCGTCCGCGCCTTCCTCACCAGCGGCGTGACCGGCGACGAGGACTACGTCATCATCGACACCGCCGAGTACGCGATCCCGGGCCTGGACGACGACTTCCGCGTCATCGTGTCCCCCTGGATCCTGTCGGTGCTCACCACCGACCGCCTCTCGCGCAACTACGAGCTGGTCACCAAGCACAACCTCAAGTACCGCCGCTACTACCACCAGTTCGACTACTAA
>NZ_JADNOH010000081.1 GCF_015557435.1 Collinsella aerofaciens | reverse complement strand
CGAGGTAGCCCTCCTGGTCGAAGTGCACGATCTCGATCTTCTCGGTCTCCTTCATGTGTGTCCTCCCATCACATGTGCGCGATTCTATACATCGCGCGTCTTGCTGATACCAATTATAGCCATACGTTTGCGCGTTATTTAATACCAATCCAAACTCACGAAGATTTGCGGCGAACGGTCGATTTCCCCACCCGAGTGGTATTACAACACCATAAGTTGTCTAATTCGAGTACCGCAGCCGACAGACGCCCCACAACTCAACGCCCAAAAGCACGTTGCGCCGAACCCGCCCCAGCGTTTCCGGCGCAACCGCACAGCTTAGTTATTCGGCTTCCATCTCTGCCGTCACGCGGCGATACATCTCGATAACCTGAGTCGTCGCCTTGGACGGGTCCCGATAGTAGCGACCGTCGCAAGTCTCGGCTGAGGCATAGCCCGTATAGCCGTGACGCATGAGCGCCTCGAGGTCGGCGCGCATATCGCGCTCGCCGTCGCCCCAGGCAAGGTGCGTCGTACCGCCGCCCACATCCACAAAATGGGTGTGAACGATCTTGTCGCCCAAAACCTCAAAATAGCTGTCGATCGTGTCGCCGGCAACCTCCATGGCACCAAAGTCGATGCAGGCCTTCAGGTTGGGGCGGTCGACATCGGCCAAGATGCGCGCCACGTCCTGTGCGGTGTTAACCAGCACGGACTCCGACGGCTGCAGTGCCTCGAGTGCGACACGAATGCCGCGCGAATCGGCGTAATCGCACACCGAACGTAGCATGGCAACGCTGCGGGCCCAGGCATCCTCGGCCGGCTCATCCAGATAGGCCCAGCCGCTCGTCACCAAAATCTGCGGCGCACCAAGCTCGACGGCGACATCGATCACGTTCTTAAAGTAGGACAGGATACGCTTCTGGCCGGCCTCGCCACGCACCGCGACGTTCCACGGCTTGGGGTTGTTCTGCTCGGGGCAGACGCACACGATCTTGATGCCGTACTGAGCGGCCAGGTCGCGAATCTTGTCCACCGAATCGTGCTCATGGCAATCCACATACAGGTGCATCGAGCCGGTCCACAGCTCGATATTGCGATAGCCCGCCTCGCTGGCCGCCTTGAAGAACGTCTCGATGCTGTAATAACGATGGTTGATGTTCATGAGCGAAAGCTCGGGTACGTCCATAGCCCTCCCCTTTCGTACAGGCTTGAAAAAACAGGGGGCCGCCGCACCTGCGACAAGCCCCCAAAGATCGACGCTACCGTTAGACGCGATGGAAGCGCGATGTAAACATATTAGGCAAGCACGCCAAAGTAGACGCCGATAATGCCCACGACCATGGTGCAGAGGATCAGGACCATCGGGTTGATCTTCTTGGAAAGCAGCCAATAGTAGAGCCAGAAGGCGGCCATGCCGAGCATGCCGGGCATGATGCCATCCAGGATGTCCTGGAGGGTCTGGGCGGAGTCGCCCTGGCCGATGGCGATAGGCATCGAGGCCCAGAACATGTCCTTGCTCATGGCGCCGACGACCATGACGCCGACGATGCCGACGCAAGCCATGATCTTTTGCATCAGGCCGGTCTTCTGAGCCTCGTCGAGGAAGCCGATACCCAGCTCATAACCCTTGATGGCGCCAAAGATACGAATCAGGAACGCCGGGATGTTGTAGATGAGCAAAAAGGCGATGGGACCAAAGGCATTGCCGGCCTGGCACAGGCTGATGCCCACGGCAGCGGCGACGACGCGCAGGGTGGACAGGAAGAAGGAGTCGCCCAGACCGGAAAGAGGGCCCATGAGGGCGGCCTTGATGTCGTTGACGCTCTCGGGCTCAACCTCACCGCGAGCGACCTTCTCCTCCATGGCCATCGCGATGCCGCCCACGAAGGGAGCGAGCTGCGGGGTGATGTTGAAGAACGCGCTGTGGCGATGCAGGGCCTCGGCGTAGTCGTCGGGACGGCCGGCGTAGATCTTCTTGAGCATGTTGGCGACCATCAGGCAGAAGGCAATATTCATCTGCTTGTAGTAGGTCCAGGAGAACTCCATGCCCAGAGCGCCGGTGTTCAGAGAGCTCTTAATGAGGTCGGAGCGAGTAATCTGGTTCTCGGAATTAGAAGTCATCGTCCTCATCCCCTTCCACAGAAAGCTGGGGCTGGGCGCCACCAAGGCCCAGCAGGTCGAACTTGTCGATGCCGATGATGATTGCGATCAGGGCGACACCGAGGACGGGCACGTTGGCATAGGAGCACAGCAGGAAGCCCAGGAAGTAGAACGGCACGAGCTGCTTGGTAAGCACCAGACGGCCGAGCATTGCGAAGCCCATGGCGGGCAGGATGTTGGCTGCGACGCCAAAGCCATCGAGGACAAACGTCGGGATGAAGTCGAGCAGGCCCTGAACGGCGTCGGCACCCAGATAGAAGGAGACGGAGCACAGGAAGAAGGCCAGGGCGACGATCACGAGGCCGATGATCCAGTGCATGGCGTAGATGCCCTTGAGGTTACCCTTGCTGGCAAAGACGTCGGCGCGGTCGACCAGAAGGGGCATACCGGCGTTGACGACGTTCTTGATGGCCAGGCACAGGGTGGCGATGGGCATCGCGAGCGCGATAGCGGCCTCGGTGCTCTGGCCCAGCTGAATAGCGAAGGCGCAGGCGAGCACGCCGCCGATCGTCTCATCGGGCGGCACGTAGGCGCCGATGGCGATAGAACCCATGAAGAGCAGCTCGAGGCTCGCGCCGATGGCAAGGCCGGACTGCAGGTCTCCGAGCACTATGCCCACGAGCGGGCACAGGACGATCGGACGGAACGCATAGAGCGTACCGAGCTGATAATCGAGCTTACCGAAGGCAGCGATAAGTCCGATGAGGATCGCTTGAACAAGCATTGTTCCTCCCTTTGATCCCTCTTGGATCTGCGCGGCGATTACCGACTTGTCAGCGCGCCCTTTTCCATGCCGACAATCGCTACCCAGATCCAGCTTGTACCGGTGTGCTGCTAACACCTAAACCGGTACAAATGATTTCATACCAATTATATAGTCATGCGGAAACTATTTAATACCAATCGCTCAACGGGCAGGTACTCCCGGTGAACGGTAGGCGGGCTATCGGATAAAACGTTTAGCCGGTACGCCCGCCGATGGGGCGGCGCCGTGCACGCCGCCCCGTGGTCCCCAATTAGAGGGCGCTTACGGCGTCGACCTTGGGGTCGTCGGCCAGAGCGCGAATCTCGACCTCGATACCGCGGCCGGCGAGCTCGCGAATGTCTTCTTCCTCGGCGGCGGTCACAAAGATCTGGCGGGAGATCTTGCGGGCATCGGGGCGCTGCTCATCCTTGGACTTGGTGTTGCCCAGGTTGATGGAGGTGATCTGCGGGCAGCCGTCGGCAAGTTGCTTGGCCTCGGCAATGCTGGCGACACAGATGATCATCTTGTACTTATCGGTCACGCCGGAGTTGATGGCCTCGATGGCGTGCTCCATATCCTTGATGACGAGCTTGGCGTTGGCAGGCTTGCCCATCTTGAGCGTGGTCTTCCAGACGGGATCGTTGGCGACCTTATCACCGACGCAGAAGATACAGTCGGAGCCCAGGCCCTGAACCCAAGAGACGGCCACCTGGCCATGAAGCAGACGATGGTCGACGCGAAGCAGTTGAATCATGATTGACCCCCAAAGGTCTCATGCCGGAAACCCGGCGCTGTTAAAAGCAAGACGGTGACTAGAACTCTTCCTCGTCATCCGTATCGGTCAGCAGGTCGTTGACAAACTTGACGCGCGTATCGTCGGCAGCGAGGATCTCGCGGATGACCTGGTCGGCGGGCGCCTCCTGGTCGGAGAACAGCAGCTGGATCAGCAGCGGCAGGTTCATATTGGCGATCAGGTAGGTGTTGGGACGCGTCTGGACGATCTTGGTGAACTCGTTGTTGACGCTGCCGCCAAACAGGTCGGTGCACACGATCACATCGTCGGCGGGGTCGATGGTCGCCAAGAGCTTGGCAGCCTCCTCGGCGACGTCGGTACGACCGTCAACGAACATCGACAGATCGTGGACGTTATCGCGCGCGCCCGAGAGCAGCTCGGTGCTCTCCTTGATGCCGGTCGCAAAATGCGCGTGGCTGGCGAAGATATATTGCCTCATTGTGGTTTCCCCCAAATGGAATTAGTAGTCGAACTGGTGGTAGTAGCGGCGGTACTTGAGGTTGTGCTTGGTGACC
>NZ_JADNOH010000080.1 GCF_015557435.1 Collinsella aerofaciens | reverse complement strand
GACGCCGCCCTCTCAAGGCGGAGATCACCAGTTCGAATCTGGTACGGGCTACCACGCATCTGATACCCGGACTTCCCATGGAAGGCCGGGTTTTTTATTTTCAAACAACCGTCTGCAATTCCCGTTTGAACCAGAGCTTTGCGTTCTGTCTATGGTCCTTGCGGGTACAATATCCAAGATATTTTGACTGTTAGAAGGAGTCTCATGACGGAGTCCTCTCAGCATACGTCTAAGCCCCAGGTCGAGGTTGAGGCCTCGGGCGGAGATGACAATAAGAGCGCACGCCGCGGCGCCATCTTTATCGGCGTCGTGCTGGTGGGTTATATCGTCTATCTGGTGGTAACCGGGCAGATGGGGCAGTTCTGGGCCGCTATGTCGAGCGTCCAGGCGTCATGGCTCGTTGTCGCGTGTCTCTGCATGTTCATGTATCTGTTCTTTGGCATTGTGGCCTATGCGATCGCTGTCTGGCTCGACCCCAATTCACCCGTCGGCATTCGCGACCTGATCTCGGTCGAGGCGAGTGGCATCTTCTTTGGCAACCTCACCCCTATGATGATGGGCTCGACTCCTGCTCAGATCTACCGCCTGACCAAAGCGGGCCAAAATGTCGGCGAGGCCGGAGCCACGCAGTTCACGCGCTTTATCGTGTATCAGTTTGGCCTCGTTGCCTGGGGCGCTATCCTACTGCTTGCTCGCATGCCGTTTTTTGCCGAGCGCTATGGCGACATGACGCTGCTGTGCGTCTTTAGCTTTGGTGGACACTGCTGCATCTTGCTTGGCATCTTCGCCGTCGCGCTCATGCCTAAGACCGTCACGCGCATCGCCCATTGCATCATCAATTGGCTCGAGCGCATTGGTGTCTCGGCCACTAAGATCGAGGGTTGGCGCACGTTTGTCGATGGCGAGATCTACTCCTTCTCCGAGAAGTTCAAGCTTTCGGCCGGACATTTTTCTTCCATGCTGCTCACCGTGTTTATCACCATGCTGCAGCTCGCGTTTTTCTATCTGGTTCCGTATTTCCTGATGCTTGCCTTTGGCCACCACGAGGTCGACTTTTTCTCGGTCATGGCCGCGAGCGCCTTTGTCCAGCTGTTAAGCTCTGCGGTTCCCTTGCCCGGTGGAACTGGTGGCGCTGAGGGCGGCTTTGCATTGTTCTTGGGTCATTTCTTCGGTTCGGCTTCGACCGCCGGCTATCTGCTGTGGCGTCTCATTACGTTTATTGCGCCTACCATTTTGGCTGCGCCCCTGCTGGGACTTAAGAGCGCCCACAACGAGAGCATCCATGCGCGCTGGGATCGCGTGATGCGCAAGCTCGGCCGCACGCCTCAGACGCCCTCTGCGCCCACTAAGCCGCACCCCACGAATGCTGTTACCGTTGATCCCAAGAAGCAGGCTCAGAAGGCTTCTGGGACCGCAAAGCCGGCTCATAAGGCCTATGTGCGTCAGACAGGAGACGGTATTCGCGTATCTCCGTCGGCACTCAATAAGAAGAAGCGCCCTAAGTCTCAGTAGGGCAGTCGTGCGTTCTTCATGATGCGGGGCATATTTGTGCCGTATGGGGGATAATCCTCTAACGTAGATTATCTCTCATCTGTTGATGAATGCTCGCATATCGAAGGGACACGCCCATGGCAACCATCAAACCGCGTCTTGACCGCCGCATCGTTCGCAGCCGTAATGCCATCCTTTCGGCTTTCGAGCGCCTGCTCATGGAAAAGCCGCTGGCAGACATTACGGTGAGTGCCATCGCGCGCGAGGCCAATGTCGACCGCAAGACCTTTTACGTTCACTTTGGTACGGTTGACGGCCTGCTCGATGCCATTGCCGTCGATGTGGTGGAGATGATTGTCGACTCGGTCGAGAAAACGCTTGCTTCTATGGACGGTGACACCAACGAGCGCGCTCTTGGCGCGGCGGCGACCTTCTTTAAAACCGTTAATGAGGCACTGTGCAACAACTTGGTGCTCAATCGTCAGCTGATCGAGAATATTCCGCTCGATGATTTTATGGCTCGTCTTCGTGCACCGCTCGAGCACGAGATTGCCGAGCGCGATCTGCTGCCCCAAGGTCTCAAGGACGAGATGTTCGACTACTATCTGGCGTTTTTGCTGTCGGGTATAATCGGTATCTATCGCACGTGGGCGCTGTCTGACGGCTCGGTTCCTATCGAGCGTGTCTCTGAGGTCGCCAACGATCTGACTCTCAATGGTCTGTCGAGTCTGGAATCTCGCTTGGATTAGGCCTAGTTGGGCTCGTCGGCGTGGAAATTCCTGTTCCTGAGGTTTTCCGGCGCCTTGGAGACCTTGCCGGCGTAGGAGCTGTAGCCTGAGGATCCTTAAAAGAAAGTCCAGTTTATCCTTCCCACTCCAATTTTGGAATCCTCCGATGCGCCTTCGCACGCTCGCATGACCTCGATACCATGCGAGCGTGCGAACTCGACGAGCTCTGCGTTGCGGGCGTTTATGGTGCCGAAGGCGGCGGGGCATACGATAAGACGCGCGCAGTGGACGAGGAGCTCTTTGGCGCGGGCTATGGTTTTATCCCCGATCGGCTCGAAGGCGCGCTCGGCTACGCATTCCGTCGCCAGGTCGCGCGCGAGCTCGCAGTCGATGTCCCCTTCGTGCAGAACGCCCGCGTAGAACGCCTTGCCCTGCCGAATGAGCTGGCGAAACACAGCCGACCCCGTACCTGCGCCAGCGATGACGAACGTGTGCGCATCGCCGTGTGGGCGCCCAATTTCCACGCTGCCGAAGCGCTCGTTGAAGGTGCCATGTTGAAGGCCGTAGAGCTCGCCAATCGTCTCGCGCGTGAATATGCCCTCGGGTGCGCCGGCGCGGAAGACCCGGCCGTCCTTCACGCAAATCACCTTGTCGGCGCTTTTCTGCGCGAGCTCGAGTTCGTGGATGGACATGATGACAGCCACATTCTGCGATTTCGCAAGGTGGCGAAGTATTCGCAGCAGGTCGATCTGGTAGCGGATATCGAGATACGACGTGGGCTCGTCGAGCACGAGCACACGCGGATCCTGCGCGATGGCGCGTGCGAGCATGACGCGCTGGCGTTGCCCGTCGCTTATCTGCATGAAGTCGCGCTCGGCGAGCTCTTCCACATGTGCGGTTTTCATGGCCTCATCGACCCGACTATGGTCGTCGGGCGAGAGTGTGCCCATTCGCCCGGTGTAGGGATGCCTTCCCGCCTCTACGATATCGCGGCAGGTGAGAAGCTCGGTCCGGGGGCGATCTGTCAGCATAACGGCAAGGTTCCTTGCGAACTCCGCCGTCTTCCATCGGGAAATCTCCCGCCCGTCGAGCTCGACCGCGCCGGCAAGCGGTGCCAGATGGCGCGTGATGGTTTTCAAGATGGTCGACTTGCCCGAGCCGTTCGGCCCGATGAGCGCCACGACGTCGCCCGCGCGAACCTCCAGATCGATGCCTTCGACTACGACCTTCTTGTCGTAGCCCGCCGACAGGTCGCTTATGCGGAAAAGCGGCGCTCCGTCAGCCTGCGTTTCGACCGGGGCTTCGAGGTTCGACTCCGCTCGGAGGAGGCGTTCCGCGCGCAGTTCCGCACGAGCCGAAAGTGCCTTCTGGCGCTTTCGTGCAAGCTCAGGACTGTCTAAGCATGGAATGTCCCCTCCGAGCGTTTTGGGCCGCGGCACGAATTCCCCCATCTACCTCACCCGCTTCTTCAACATGAGTGCGATAACCACCGGCGCGCCGAAGATGGCGGTGACGGCGCTGATGGAAAGCTCGACGGGGGAGAACAGCGTGCGCGCGATCAAATCGCAGCCCGCGCAGAAGATGGCGCCTCCCAAGAAGCACGCAGGAATCACGCGGATGGGCTTCGACGACTTTATCGCCGACTTCACGAGATGTGGAACCGCGATGCCTACGAACGACACCGGACCGGCGAACGCGGTCACGCAGGCGGAGAGCATGCTCGCTAGAAGAACGAGCACCACGCGGAAGCGTGCGACGTTCACGCCGACGCTTTTCGCGTAGGCTTCTCCCAGCTGGAAGGCGGAAAGGGGCTTCGATATCGCGAATACGCATGCGCTCACGGTGATCACCACGACCGCGATGACCGCGACGTCGTCCCAGCTCGAACCCGAGAAGCTACCCAAAGACCAGTTGTGCAGGTTCACGATGGACTGGTCGTCGGCGAAGGCGATAAGGAAGTTCGTCGTCGCCGAGCAGATGTATCCCACCATGACGCCCGCCACGATGAGCATGGCCATGGAACTTATGCGCCGTGCGATGAGGAGCACGAAGCCGATGGTGATAAGCGAGCCCAGAAACGCTGCGGCCACCATGGCCGGCGAGGACATGGCCTGGTTCGCGCCAAGAAGTACGATCATCGTAAGCGCGACGACGAACTTTGCGCCCGAGGAGACGCCCAAGATGAACGGGTCGGCGATGGGATTGTTAAAAAACGTCTGCAGCAGGAACCCGGAGAGGGAAAGCGCCCCGCCGAGAAGCACGGCTGAAAGCACGCGCGGTAGGCGAATCTCCCAGATGACCTGGCTTTCCATGGAATTGGCCGCGCCGCCCGAAAGGATGCCGGGGATGTGGTCTGCGGGCACGAGCACGCTCCCGATGCACAGGTTGGCCCCGACGAGCACGATGAGGGCAACAGCGAGTAGCGCCGTCACGACGCGACACCGCGCGGCGCGCCCCGATTCGTCGTATGTCATGGAAAGCCGGCTTCTCATGGTGCTAGTCGAGCTTCCTCAGATAATGGAAGTCGCTCGCGTCATCGCCGGTGAACGCCCCGTGCAGCTCGTCGATAATGTCGGCGGTAGAAGTCATCTGCTGGTACATGTCGGCGCTTGTGACCCAGACGTTGCCGTTCTTCACGGCTTTGAACTGCGACAATAGTGCGTTTTTGCCTACGAAGTCGTTCAAGGTGGCAACCGATTCGTCGATGGTGCCGTTGTAGACGATGATGTCGGCATCCTTCGCCGTCGCGTAGAAGCGCTCCATTTCGAGCGTTACTGACGAACCTGACGTCGACGCCGTCTGCGCGTCATCGAGCGCGTAGCTGCCGCCTGCAAGCTCGATCATCTGCGCCACGTAGTCGCCCGCCCTCCGCGTGACGGCGGCCCCGTTCGAGTTAATGTAGAAATACGCCACGGTTTTACCTGACGACGCGAGCCCCGACGTTTGCTCGACGCGGGCCTTCTGCTCGTTGAACAGGTGCGCGGCCTCGTCTTCCTTGTCGAACAGGACGCCGAAAAGCTTAATCCACTCGACGCGCCCGAGTGCTTCGGGCTCGCTCGACGACTGTTCGGTGAGCACGACGAGCCCGAGCTTCTGCAGCTTTTCCTTCACATCGGGCGTGTGGTTGATCATGGTGTTCTCGATGGCGAGCGTGCAACCCGAGGCCGATATTCGCTCGTAGTCGGGCGCGCTGTACTTGCCGCCGTAGGCGATCGCCTCACTTTCGAGCGCGCTTTTGAAGCCCGCGACCGAGCAATCGTCGGCCTTCGTGCCCGACATGATGATATTGTCGTTTGCATCGAGCGCGTCGACCAGGCACATCGTCGCCGACGATACGAGGTACACCTTGTTGGCGGGGCGCCTTATGACCGCGATATCGGAGCTCAGCCCATCAGGCACCTTCGCATCTTGCGGCACCACGAGGAAGCGCTCCCCGTTCGAAACGCAGATAAGCCGCAAGCCGCCTTCGAACTCGTCGACAGTGAAGTGCTTGGCGTATTCAAGCTGAAGCGCCCCCGTCGGCTCCCAGCCGCAGCCCAAATCGGCGTTGTGGAAGTCGGCCGCGGCGCTTGAAGCCGTTCCCGCGGGGGAGCCGCCGCTTGCATCGTCGCTCGATTTCTCCTTCATGGTGGATGAGTCGAAGTGGAGCGTGTAGTCGATGGTGTGCGGCGTCGACATGGCGACGGTCTCGGCCGACACGGCGATGTCCTCGTCGAGCGTGACAGGTATCTCGAACGTGGAGTTGCCGCCGTCGTTTACGGGCGCGTAGTCCACGCCGTCGACGGTCATCTTGTCGTAGTTCGAACTCGACCAGGTTATGGTCGCGGTGTAGGTGTCGCCATCCTTCACAATTGTGGTGGGTGAGGCGATGCTTGCGCGCCCTGACCCGCCGGAAAGCGAGACGCTCACAGTGTATTCCTGAGAGCCCGCCGTGGCACCGGTCGCGTTCGGGCTCGCACTGCACCCCGCGAAGGGAAGCGCGAGCAGGGCGACGAGAACGCAGGCGATTACGCGCGCCGCGATGCTGCGGCGCTTCCTGTTTTCCCCCTTGGGAAGAATCGACCGCATGGCGTTACTTCAGTGCGTCGGCGCGCAGATCGACGCCGGCGGATTCGAATACGAGCGTGCGGTCGTACCACCGCTCCCTTTTAATGCTCCACGCGGCGCAGGCGGTGTCCTCGTCGAGCGCATCAACGGGCACGTCGTAGGTGTACTTGCCTTCCGCATTTTCCACATAGGGGATGAAGTCGGCCTCGGTCGCGGCGGCAGCCTCGTCGCCCGTGCCCATGAAGAGCTTGCCGTAGCCCGTGCCGGAAAGTGTCATCACGCAGTGCATGGAGCCGTTTTCCACGATGAGCTGGGCGTCCACAATCCTGAACATGTTCGAGCTGGAATCTACGGTGATCGGATAGGTGCCGTCGGCCACCTTGTCGGCGGTGATGGGGGCAGCGCTTGCGCCCTCGGGCGCATCGGCCGCCTGTTCGGTCTTTTCCTGGGTATCGGCATCGCTTGCCTTTGCGCTGTCGATTGAATTTCCGCCGCAGCCGGCGAGCGAGAACGCGAAAAGCGCCGCCGACAGGGCGAAGGCGAGGGTTTTCTTCAACATGGAGGGGTTCCTTTCAATCGCTTCGACCGCCCGCGCCGTGCGGTGGGCGGGCGGGATGCGAATGCAACGGGCATGCGCCGTCAGTCGGGGAAGGCGCATGCCCGTTGCACGGGGACGCGACCGGCGCCCCCGTGCGCGGCGAGTTTACAGCTTGGCGATGGCGTCGTCCACGTGCGAGACGTAGATGTCGTCGACCGCGACGTTCTGTCCCAGACCCTGGAGCAGGCACGTCACTTCGAAGCCGGCGGCCATGAACTTCGCTGCCCAGCTGTCGGGGTCGGTCTCGTCTGCCATGTCGTTGTTCGCGTGGTCGCCCGCGACCACCATGAACGGCGCGAGCACGGCCTTCTTGTAGCCTGCGGCGCTCGCGGCGGCGATAACATCCTCGCAGGTCGGCTCAGCCTCGACGGTGCCGACGAAGAACTGCGTCAAGCCCTCGTTCTTAAACACTTCCTGCATCTTGGCATAGTCGGCGTTGGAATCGGCTTCGGTGCCGTGGCCCATGAGACACAGCGCCGTCTTGCCGTCGTCGAAGGACGCCATGTTCTCCTTAATGGCTGCGGCCACCTTCTTGTAGTCGTCGTCGGAGGTGAGCAGCGGGTCGCCGAGCGAGATTTTGTCGAACTTGTCGGCGTACTTGTCGAGCTCGTCTTTCACGTCGGTGTATTCCAGGCCACCCATGAGATGCGTCGGCTGCACGACGATTTCCTTCACGCCGTCTTCCACGCAGCGGTCGAGCGCCTCGGTCATGTTGTCGATCGTGATGCCGTCGCGCTTCTTCAGCTTGTCGATGATGATCTGCGCGGTGAAGGCGCGGCGGATGTCGTAGTCCTGCCAGTACTTCTCGCGGATAGCGTCTTCGATGGCGCCGATGGTGATGTGGCGCGAGTCGTTGTAGCTCGTGCCGAAGCTCGTGACGAGGATGACCGGCTTCACGGCCTTCTCCTTTTCACTCGATTTTTCGGAACTTGCGGAGGTGTTGGAGCAGCCCGCGAGCGCGACTCCGGCGAGCGCGACGGCTCCGGTTGCTGCGGCGCTCATGAAGCCGCGGCGTGACATCTGGTCGGACATGGTTTTTCCTTTCCTCGGTTTGCCGGTCCCCCGGCGACAGTTGCTTGTCGGCACAAGCGAAAGAAAAGCGCACCCCTCGGGGTTCACAAGGAGCTAACGCCACGGCGATGCCGTGAGGAAAAGGCGAAGCAGTCTGGCTTGGGGCGCGAGGCGGTTCGCCCGCGCGTCCTATACAGTAATGTCCCTTGCCCAGGATTCCCACCTGGTTCCCTCCGCAAGCCAGCGCGGGCTGTGCGGGCGCCGCGCCGGTCATTTCCTTTTATCCGATTGTCATATGCTCGTTGCCGAAACTTTTACTATGATAGTGGGCACTTGTGAACGTGTCAAAGCCCAGGGCGGGCGGCATTGCGCCTCCTGCCTGCGTATTTGCGCCGATTGCCGCCGCAGGCGCCGTGTTTTGCCCGCTGCGCGAATGGCGGCGTAAACGGTTGCGATGAGAAACGGGAAGGAAGGCTCGGATGATTCATATCGTTGGCGCAGGCTCGGGCGCCGCCGACCTTATCACGCTGCGCGGGGCGCGCCTTCTGCGCGCGGCCGACGTGGTCGTTTGGGCGGGGAGCCTTGTGAACCCCGAGCTGCTCGCTGAGTGCAAGGAATCCTGCGTCGTCTACGACAGTGCGCACATGACCTTGGAGGAAGTGCTCGACGTGATGTGCGCGGCGGATGCACGGGGCGAGGAAGTGGTGCGCCTGCACACGGGCGACCCGTGCCTGTACGGCGCCATCCAGGAGCAGATGGACGCGCTCGACGCGCGCGGCGTGGACTACGAGGTGGTGCCCGGCGTCTCGAGCTTTTGCGGTGCCGCGGCGGCGCTTCGCCAGGAATACACGCTGCCGGGAATCAGCCAGTCGGTCGTGATCACGCGGCTTTCCGGGCGCACCCCCATGCCCGCGGGCGAGGGCATGCGCACCATGGCGGAAAGCGGCTCGACTATGGTCATCTTCCTGAGCTCGGGTATGCTCGCCGAGCTTTCCGCCGAGCTTTTGGCCGCGGGCCGCAGCTCCGATGAGCCGGCGGCGCTCGTGTACAAGGCGACCTGGCCTGAGGAACGCGTGGTGCGCTGCACAGTGGGCACGCTCGCCGATGCGGGCGCGCGAGAGGGCATCGACCGCACGGCGCTCGTGGTGGTGGGCCGCGTGCTCGGAGCTCGCGGCGGGCTTGCGCACAACGGTGCGCAAGCGGGGTCGTACGAGCGCAGCAAGCTTTACGACCCTTCGTTTGCCACGGGGTATCGGAAGGCGAGTAGCTAGCGTGGCCTTCGAGCACTACATATATACCGGGACGACCCGCCTGCGCTGTGGCTACACCACGGGGAGCTGTGCCGCGCTGGCGGCGAAGGCGGCCTGCGAGATGCTCTTGTCACGAAAGCCCGTCGGCCGCGTGTCGATCGTCACCCCCGGCGGGCTGCCCGTCGAGGCGAACGTGGTCGACGCATGCATCGGCGAGGGGTGCGCCCAGTGCGCCGTGCGAAAGGACGCAGGCGACGATGCCGATGTGACCGACGGCGTGCTCGTGTACGCGCGCGTGGAACATGCGGGGTCGGACACGGGTACTGCGGGCAGCAAGGACGTGCCCGCGCACGAATCGGAAGTTTCCGTCGATGGCGGCGTGGGCGTGGGGCGCGTGACGTTGCCCGGGCTCGAGCAGCCGGTGGGGGCGGCCGCCATCAACGCGACGCCGCGCGCGATGATTACTTCGGCGGTGCGTGAGGTGTGCGCCGCGCACGGCTTTTCTGGAAACATTGCTGTGACGATTTCGGTACCCGAGGGTGTGGCCCTTGCCGAAAAGACCTTCAACCCGCACCTGGGGATAGAGGACGGCATCTCCATCCTGGGAACGACGGGCATCGTCGAGCCGCGCAGCCTCGCTGCCTTGCGCGACAGCATCGAGCTCGAGATCCGGCAACATGCGGCTATGGGGCGGCGCGGAGTCGTGCTCACGCCCGGCAACTACGGCGCGCAGTTCATCTCGGGGCATTTCCACCTAAACGGTGCGCCGGTGGTCTTCATCTCCAACTTTGTGGGCGATGCGATTGATTGCTGCGTTCGCGAGGGATTCACCAATGTCCTTCTTGTGGGACACATCGGTAAGCTGGTGAAGGTCGCGGGCGGAATCATGGACACTCATTCGCGTACCGCTGACTGCCGCGCGGAGATTCTGGCCGCCCACGCGGCCTTGGCCGGCGCGGGCGCGAAGACCGTGCGTGAGATCATGTCGTCGGTCACGACCACAGCGGCGCTCGAGGTAATCGAGGCCGCCGGCGTGGGGGACGCTGCGCGCGCCTCGCTCGCTGCGGCAATCGAGGACAGGTTGCGCCGCCGCGCGGCGGGCGCATGCGACATCGCCGCGGTCGTGTTCGACGCCGAGCGCCGCGAGCTTTTCCGCACGTCGGGCGCCGATGCAGTTATCGGGAAATTGGGGGCGACGTATGAGTAAAGGCGTGCTGTACGGGGTGGGCACGGGGCCTGGCGACCCCGAGCTGCTCACGATCAAGGCCGTCCGCACAATCGAATCGTGTCCGGTCATCGCCGCACCGCAGACGGCGGACGGGGTCATGGTCGCGCTCGAGATCGTGCGCGGCGCCGTCGACCTTACAGGCAAGACGGTGATTCCCGTGCGATTCTCGATGACGCGCGACGCCGAGCGCCGCGCGGCCGAGCATGCCTCGCTTGTTCGCGAGCTTGTCGCGCACCTGGATGCGGTCCGCGACGTCGCGCTGCTGAACCTGGGGGACCCGAGCATCTACGCCACCTTCCAGCGCATAGCGCCCGACGTGCGCGCCCGCGGGTTCGAGGCGCGCGCTATTCCCGGCGTGCCGAGCTTCTGCGCGGTCGCCGCGGCGCTCGAGCGCGACCTCACGCCCGAGATGTCGTCGCCTCTGCACATCGTATCCGGCGGCTACGATGACGTGCACCGCGCAATCGGCTGGCCGGGGACGAAGGTGGTCATGAAGGCGCGCCGCTCGCTTGCGGATACGAAGCGCATCCTTCGCGAGGAGGGCGCCTTCGACGGTGCCGAGCTAGTAGAGGACTGTGGGCTTCCGGGCGAGCGCGTGTACCGCTCGCTCGACGATGTGCCCGATCGGGGCAGCTACTTCTCGACGATGGTGGTGCGCTAGATGAGGGTTTCCTGCATAGCGTTCACTGAGAGGGGGTATGCGTTGGCGGAGCGCACCGCACACGCGCTTTCCGATTGCGCGCAGACAGGTGAAGATGACCCTGGCTGGGACGTTTCCGTTTCGCGCGGGTTCGGCGAGGGGAAGGCCGACCTGCGCGCATGGACGGCGCACGCGTGGGAAGCGTCGGACGCGCTCCTGTTCGTGGGCGCGGCGGGCATCGCCGTGCGGGCGATCGCGCCACATGTCGCCTCGAAGGCAAACGATTCCGCGGTTGTGGTGATCGACGATGCGGGGCGCTTTGCCGTCCCGCTTTTGTCGGGGCATTTGGGCGGTGCGAACGAGCTTTCGCAAACTGTGGCACGCGTGGCAGGGGCCATCCCCGTCATCACCACGGCGACCGACGTCCGCGGCGTGTGGGCGGTGGATACGTGGGCGCGCCGTGCGGGGCTCGCCGTTTCGAATCCCGAGGCCATCAAGCGAGTGTCGGCGCGGCTGCTTTCGGGCGGGCGCGTGGCGCTCTATTCCGACATGCCGATTTCGGGACAGCCGCCTGAGGGGGTTGACATTGCGTCCGACCGCGCTCGGGCCGATATCGTCGTGTCGCCGTTCGCGGGCGCGAATGCAGGTGCGTCCGTTCGCGCGGCGGAGACAACGGGCGAGGTCGTGCCCGCCGGTGAGACGGGGAAGCCGGCGGGCGTGCGGGCGCAGGCGCCTGCGCCCGAGCCGCTTCGCCTTGTCGTGCCCTGCATCGTTGCGGGCATAGGGTGCCGTCGCGGTGCGTGCGCCGAAGCGATCGGGGAGGCGTTTCTTCTCGCGTGCGGGCTGGCGGGTATCTCGCCTTCGGCCGTGCGCGAGGTGGCGACGATCGACGTGAAGGCGCACGAGGAGGGTCTGCTCGCCTTCTGCCGCTCGCGCAATATCCCGCTTGCGACGTATTCCGCAGAGGAGTTGTCGCAGGTCGAAGGCAGTGTTTCGCCATCTGATTTTGTACGCGCGACGGTGGGGGTCGACAACGTGTGCGAGCGCGCGGCGCTCGCGGACGGGGGCAAACTTACCTTCCCGAAGCTCGCTCACGGCGGCGTTACCGTCGCGTTTTCCAAGGTAACTATCGAACTTTCGTTTAAGGAGCGGTGATGGGAAAGCTCTTCGTGGTGGGGATCGGCCCGGGCGGCCTCGACGGCATGACGATTGCGGCTCGGCGCGCGCTCGAGGCGGCCGACATCGTTGTGGGGTACACGAAATACGTGGAGCTCGCGCTCGCCGCTGTGCCCGACGCGGCGCATCTCGCGACGCCGATGATGCACGAGGTCGAACGGTGCCGCCTGGCGCTTTCGCGTGCGCAGAGTGGAGAAGCCGTGGCGCTCGTGTGCAGCGGTGACGCGGGCGTGTACGGCATGGCGAGCCCCGTGCTGGAGCTTGCGGAGGACTACCCCGATGTAGACGTGGAAGTTATCGCCGGGGCCACCGCGGCTCAGAGCGGGTCGGCTGTGCTCGGCGCCCCGCTTGCCCACGACTTCGCGGTCGTGTCGCTTTCCGATCTGCTCACGCCGTGGGAGGTCATCGAGCGCAGGCTCGCCGCCGTGGCGAGCGCCGACTTCTGCATCTGTTTGTACAACCCGCGCAGCAGAAAGCGCGCCGACAGGCTCTCGCGCGCGGCGAAGATTATGCTCGAATGGAAGGCCCCCGACACGCTCTGCGGCTGGGTACGCAACATCGGGCGCGAGGGGCAGCAGTCGGGCATGTGCAGGCTCTCCGAGCTGGGGGAGCTTGATGCCGACATGTTCACCACCGTATTCGTCGGCAACGCGGGCACGAAGCGCGTAGGCGGCCGTATGGTCACGCCGCGCGGGTATCGGGAGATTCCATGCGAAAGGTAACGATCATCGGGGCGGGGCCCGGAAACCCCGACTTGCTCTCGCGCGCGGCGCTCGACGCGATCGACATCGCCGACGTGGTCATCGGCGCTCATCGCGCGCTTGTCGGCATCGACGTGCCGCCACACGTGGTGAGATGCGAGCTCGTGAAGACGGCGGACATCGTCGCCGCGCTCACCGATGCGGCGTCGTGGCAGCGTGCCGTGGTCGTGATGACGGGCGATGTGGGGCTGTTCAGCGGCGCGCGCCGTCTGGTGGAGGCGCTCTCCGGCGACGCGCAGGTGGACGTGCGCGTCATTCCCGGCATAAGCTCAGCGTCGTATCTCGCCGCGCGCCTCGCGCGTCCATGGCAGGATTGGCGCTTCGCGAGCGCTCACGGCGTGGCGTGCGATATCGTGGCCGAGGCCGAGCGCGCAGGTGAGCTCTTCCTCGTCACGTCGGGCGGGGAAGATCCCTCGCGGCTTTCGGGCGAGCTTGTGCAGGCGGGCTTCGGGGACGCGTGCGTGACGGTGGCCGAGCGCCTGTCGTACCCCGACGAGCGCATCACCTGCGCGACCGCAAGTGAAATCACAGGTCAGACGTTCGACGACTTGAACGTGATGCTTATCGATTTCGCAGGCGGCGCCGCGAGCTCCCGCTGGCCGTACGCTTCCTCGGGCATTCCCGACGAGCTCTTCATCCGCGGCGACGTTCCCATGACCAAGCAGGAGGTGCGCGCCGTCGCGCTCGCGAAGCTGCGCCTTACCGCGACCGACACCGTGTGGGACGTCGGCGCCGGCACGGGGAGCGTGTCGATCGAGGCGGCGCTCGTCGCGCGAGCGGGCTCGGTATGGGCGGTGGAGCGCAACGCGGCCGGCGTGCGGCTCATCCGAGAGAACGTGGATGCATTCGGGTGCGGCAACGTGCATGCGGTCCCCGGTGTCGCCCCCGATGCGCTCGTGAAACTGCCCGTCCCCGACGCCGTGTTCGTCGGCGGGAGCGCGGGCGAGCTTCCCTCCATCGTGGAGGCGGCGCTCGAGAAGAACTCGCAGGTTCGCCTGTGCGTGCCATGCGTCACCGTTGAGACGCTCACCGAGGCGTGCACGCTCCTCTCGGGTTCGCGCTTTAAGGGGTTCGAGGCGTGCCAGGTGTCGGCCGCCCGCGCCGAGGCTGTAGGCTCGCACCATCTTATGAAGGCGCAAAACCCCGTGTTCCTCGTCAGTGCGCGTGGTGCAGGTGGGGAAGGCGGCGCCCGGTGAGCACGTCCATCCCGCGCTTCATGGTCGCTGCGCCCTCGAGTGGGAGCGGCAAGACGGTCGTAACGTGTGCGCTCCTGCGCGCGCTCGCGCGCCGCGGCCTCGCATGCGCGGCCTTCAAATGCGGCCCCGACTACATTGATCCGCTCTTCCATCGCCGCGTCGTGGGCACGCGCTCGGGCAACTTAGACGGCTTCTTCACCGACGCCCCGACGCTGCGCGCCCTGCTCGCACGCGGCGCCGCGGGCGCGGATGTCGCGGTGCTCGAGGGGGTCATGGGCTTCTACGACGGCATGGCGCCCGGCGTGGCCGACGCGAGCAGCTACCAGGTTGCGCGCGATACGGAAACGCCGGTCGTTTTAGTGGTGAACGGGCGTGGGGCGTCTTTATCGCTCGCCGCCGTAATCCGCGGCATCGCCGAGTTCCTGCCTTGTGCGAACGTGCGCGGCGTCGTGCTGAACAAGACGAGCGCCGCTGCCTGCGCCTACGCGGCGCCTGCGATCGAGAAGCACACGGGCGTCGCGGTTTTGGGTAATATTCCCGCCGACGAGGCGTTCTCGCTCGAAAGCCGGCATCTGGGGCTTGTGACCGCCGACGAGGTCAAGCAGCTCTCCGCGCGCATCGACAAGATGGCCGAGCTGGTGGAAAAGAGCGTCGACGTCGACCGCTTGCTCGAAATAGCGGCGACGGCACCCGATATCCGCGAGGAACCTTACCGGTTGGAGCCGATCGCGGGAGCGCGGCCCATCGTCGCCGTCGCGCGTGACGAGGCGTTCTCGTTCTACTACGAGGAGAACCTGCGCGCGCTCGAGGACCTGGGTTGCGAGCTGGCCTTTTTCAGCCCCCTGTGTGATAGCGAGTTGCCCCGGGGGACAAGCGCCCTCTATCTGGGAGGCGGCTACCCGGAGCTCCATGCGCGGCAGCTCTCCGAGAACGCGCCGATGCGCGAGGCGGTGCGGCGCGCGGTGGAATCCGGCATGCCGACGGTCGCCGAATGCGGTGGGTTTCTGTACCTGCAGCGCGAAATCGTCGATAGCGAGGGGCGGCGCTGGCCTGTTGCGGGCGCCCTTGAGGGCGCAAGCGAGAACGGGGGAAGGCTGTCCCATTTCGGGTACGTGGAGCTCACTTCCCAACGCGACGGACTCTACGGGCCGCGCGGCACACGCATCCTCGCGCACGAGTTCCACTACTGGCAGTCCACCTGCCCGGGCGGCGACTTCTGGGCGCAGAAGCCCCGGCGCGACAAGGGCTGGCCGTGCATGACGACCACCCCGTCCCTGGTTGCGGGCTTCCCGCATGTGTACTATCCTGCGAACCCCGACGTTGCGCGCGCGTTCGCGTCTGCCGCAGCGTCGTTCGCAGAGAGGAGACGGCATGGCTGAAGCAACCGAAACCGCGCTTGCCTGTATCCGCGAGGAAGTCGAGCGCGCGTTCTCGTCGGCGCCGGGCGCCGTGCTCGAAGCCGCGCTCTCCCGGATCGCGCCCGCAGACGAGTGCGCCCGCGCCGCCGCGTACGCCGCGTGGGACTCCATCGCGCACCCCTTGGGGGGATTGGGCGACTTTGAAGACGCCGTCGCGTGTATCGCCGCAGCTCAGGGGAGCGCCGAGGTTGCCGAGTTTCCCCGTGCGCTCGCGGTATTCTTCTCCGACAACGGGGTCGTTGCCGAAGGCGTGTCGCAAAGCGGGCAAGACGTGACGCGAGCCGTCGCACGCAACATGTGCGAGGGGGCCACGAGCGCCTGCCGCATGGCGGCGTTCGCGGGTGCCGAGGTCGTGCCCGTCGACGTGGGTATGGCCCGGGGCATAGAAGACGCGCGCATGGTGCGCGCGAACGTGCGGCGGGGGAGCGGCAACATCGCGCACGGCTCCGCTATGTCTCGCGATGGGGCCGTGCGCGCGATCGAGGTCGGAATCGCCGTCGCGTGCGGACTTGCCCGTGCCGGCGTGCGCCTTCTCGCCGCGGGCGAGATGGGCATCGGCAACACGACCACCTCGGCGGCGGTGGCCGCAGTGCTCATCCGGGCGGACGCGCGGAGCCTCGTCGGGCGCGGCGCGGGGCTCTCGGACGCCTCGCTCGCGCGCAAGCGCGACGTGGTCGAGCGCGCTATCGATGCGAACTCGCCCGATCCTGCCGACCCGATCGACGTGCTCTCGAAGGTGGGCGGCTTCGACATCGCGGCGATGTGCGGCTTCTACCTGGGGGCCGCGGCCTCGAAGGCTCCGGCGCTCCTCGACGGGGTCATATCCTGCACGGCGGCCCTGTGCGCGGCGCGCCTGTGCCCCAACGCCTTGGGCTACCTCGTGGGCACCCACGCATCAAGCGAACCCGCAAGCCAGGAGCTCCTTCGCGAGCTCGGAATAAAGGCACCCCTCGACGCAGGCATGCACTTGGGCGAGGGCGCGGGCGCCATGGCGTATCTGCCCCTTCTGGATTCGGCGCTGCGCGTGTACCGGGATGGGAAGACGTTCACGGCGACTGGCATGGCTGCTTACGAGCATTTCGAGGCCGGGAAATGACGGTGACGCTCGTCATCGGCGCCGCCGCGAGCGGCAAGAGCGCCTACGCCGAGTCCCTGTGCCTCGGGCACGACGGCCCCCGCGTGTACCTGGCAACGATGGAGCCCTTCGGGGAAGAGGGCGCCCGCCGCATCGCGCGCCATCGGGCGATGCGCGAGGGCAAGGGGTTTTCCACCCTCGAGCGCACGCGTGACGTGTGCGCCGCAGTGCCCGGGCTTCCGCGCGGCTGCACGCTTCTTTTGGAGGACGTGGGCAACCTGGTTGCGAACGAACTCTTCGCGGAAGGCGGCTTATCCCCACGTGACCCCGACGTTGCGGCGCGCGAGGTGCTCGGAGGCATCGAACGGCTCGCTCAGGCCGCTGAGTATACGGTGGTGGTCACCGTCGACGTGTTCGCCGATGGGATACGCTACGATGAGGGGACCGAGGCATGGAGGCGCGCGCTCGCGCGCGTGAACGCGGGCGTGGCGGCGCTGGCCGACCGCGCAGTCGAAGTGGTATGCGGGATTCCCGTGTGGATGAAAGGCGAAGGACCTACAAGGTGAAGATAGCAGAGGCAATCGGCGCGGCGTTCGGAACGTTCTCGCGCATCCCCGTCCCGAAATCGGCCTGGACCGATTTCGGGTCAACCCATGCGCTTGCCGCGTTTCCCCTGGTGGGCCTTGCGGAAGGCTTCCTCATGACGGCGTGGGGACACGTTGCGAACCTGCTCGGCGTGCCCGCGACCATCGTCGCGGCCGTGCTCGTGGCGCTGCCTGTGGCGGTGACGGGAGGCATCCACCTAGACGGGCTCTGCGACACCTCCGATGCGCTTGCAAGTTGGGCCCCGCGCGAGCGAAAGCTCGAGATCATGCACGACCCGCGGGCGGGCGCCTTTGGGGTCATCGGTGTTGTTGTGTACCTTATTCTGCAGTTTTCCCTGTTCACCGCGCTGCCGCTTACGGCGGGGGCGTTCCTCGCGCTTCTGTGCTCGCTCGTGTTCTCCCGCGCGCTTTCGGGGCTCGCCGTAGAATGCTGGCCTGCCGCGCGGGCGGACGGCATGGCCGCGGGGCTCTCGCCTGCGAAGAAGCGCGCGGAGATCGTCGTGCCGCTTTGCGCTTTCGCTGCTGCTTCGGCTGCAGGGATGGTCGCGTGCGCTCAGGCCGTCGGCGCCCTTATAGCGGTGGCGGGGCTTTTGGTGCTCGCGTGGTACCGCCATGTTGCCCTGTCCCGCTTCGGCGGGGTGACGGGTGATTTGGCCGGATGGTTTCTGCAATGGGCCGAGCTCGCGATGCTTGCCATGCTGGTGGCGGGGGGCATGCTCCTATGATTCTCGTGGTAGGTGGCGCGCATTCGGGGAAGAGGACCTTCGTGCGCGAAAAGCTCGGGTTCGCGGCGGACGATTTCGTCGACGCGGCGCAGCTTGCGGAGGGCGGCGTGCCAGCGGCTTTTGCCGGCCGTGTCGCGTACCGTGCTGAGGAACTCGTACGCGCGCTCGACGCTGACCGGGCGCTCGAGCGGCTGATTGGCTTCGACGCTGTGATTCTGCCCTTGGTCGGCTCGGGGGTCGTCCCCATGCGCGCGGAAGACGCCCAATGGCGCGAGCGCGCGGGGCGCCTGGGATGCGCGCTCGCTGCGCGCGCCGACGTCGTCGTGCGCATGACGTGCGGGATACCCCAGGTCATCAAAGGAAACCTTGACGATGCGCCTCGAGGGACGCAGGGCGTGGGCGCGCCTTTGGAAGTCGTTTTCGTGCGCCATGGTGCCACGGCGGGCACGGAAGATCATCGCTACAGCGGGGCGGGCACCGACGAGCCCCTGTCGAGCGCGGGCGAGCGCGCTTTGCGCGACCTCGCGTGCGATCGTGACGTATTCCGTGCTATCACGAGCGGCATGGCCCGCACCGACCAGACGGCGCGCATCCTCTTCCCGAACGCGGAGCTAATGGCGTGCCCCGGTCTGCGCGAGATGGATTTCGGCGACTTCGAGGGGCGAAGCGCCGCCGAGCTTAAAGAGGATGCGCGCTACCGCGCCTGGGTAGACTCCTGGTGCGAGACGTGCTGCCCGCATGGCGAGGGCAAGAGCGATTTCACCCGCCGCGTCATCGCGGCGTTTCGGGAGGCGTGCGAATCGGAGCGCGCCCAGGGGAGTGGGCGCGCCGTCTTCGTCGTTCACGCGGGTACCGTGAAAGCGCTGCTCTCCGAGCTAGCTGTCCCGAAAATGGGATATTTCGACGTGCATACCGAGCCGGGCGGCGCATGGGCCGCCACCTGGGATGGGCGCTGCCTTCGCGACGTTCGCCCCGCTTCGGGGGGCGATGCCCGGTGATGACAATTCTTGCCGTCGCCGCCGGGTTCGCGGCCGACCTTGCCTTCGGCGACCCGCGCTGGCTTCCCCATCCCGTCGTCGCCATGGGGCGCGCGATCACGTGGGCCGAAGGCCGCCTGCGGCACGCATTCCCGCAAACGTCCGCGGGCACGCGTGCCGCAGGGCTTGTGCTCGCCGTGGCACTTCCGCTTGCGTGTGGGCTTTTGACCTGGGGTATCCTACATCTTTGTGGCATGGTTCACTCCGGCTTGCGCTTCGTGGTCGAGGCATGGGCGAGCTATCAGATTCTCGCGACATGCGAGCTGCGCCGCCAGAGCCTGGCCGTGGCCCGCGCGTTCTCGAAGGGCGGCCTTGTCGCGGCGCGCGAAGCCGTCGGGCTCATCGTGGGACGCGACACGTCTGTTCTCGACGAGCAGGGCGTCGCGCGCGCCGCCGTGGAAACGGTGGCGGAGAACGCGAGCGACGGTGTCATCGCGCCGCTTTTCTACCTTATGATCGGGGGTGCGCCCTTGGGCATGGCGTACAAGGCGGTGAACACGCTCGACAGCATGGTGGGCTACAAAAACGAGCGCTACATCGACTTCGGCTGCGCCTCGGCGCGCCTCGACGATGCGGTGAACTGGATTCCCTCGCGCTTATCGGCCCTGCTCATGATCGCCGTGTGCCCGATCCTCGGGCTCGACGCGCGCGGGGCGGCGCGCATCTGGCGCCGCGACAGGCGTCGCCATGCGAGCCCGAACGCGGCGCAGACCGAGTCAGCGTGCGCGGGCGCGCTCGGGCTGCGCTTGGCAGGACCCGCGGTGTATTTCGGCAAGCTCGTTGAGAAACCGACGATAGGCGACGCGTCCCGCGAAATCGAGTGGGGCGACATCGCCCGGGCGACAAGGCTCATGCTCGCCGCGTCCGTATGCGCGCTCGTCGTCTTCGGCGCCGCGCGCGCGGCGGTCGTGCTCGCCGTGGGGGCGATGGCATGAGGAAAGACCACGCCGCGCTCCGGGCTGCCGGGGGAATCCTGCGCGCCCGTACGCATGGGGGCAGCGCGCAATCGCTCGGCATCGGTTGCGAAGGGGGCGCCTCCGACCTCATTGACTTCTCGGTGAACGTGAATCCGGCAGGCCCCTCGCCGCGCGCCCTCGCCGCAGCTTGCAAGGCGCTTTCTCGAATCGACGCCTATCCCGATAGGGAAAGCCTCGCCCTCGTTCGCGCCCTAGCGCGCGCCCAGGGCATTCCCGAAGATACTATCGTCTGCGGCGCGGGCGCGTCCGACATCATCTGGCGGCTCGCTGCGGCGGTGCGCCCGAAACGCATCGTCGTGTGCGCGCCGACGTTCTCTGAATATGCGGAGGCGGCATCGTACTACGGCGCATGCGTGCAGGAGTTCCCGCTCTCCGAAGCGGACGACTTCGACGTGCCCGTCTCCTTCGCCCGCGCGATCGAGGGACCGGGAGACGTGGCGTACCTCTGCAATCCGAACAACCCGACGGGGCGCCTCGTCGACCCCCGCGTGATCGATGCCGCGGCATGCCGCTGCGAGCAGGTGGGCGCGCTGCTCGTCGTGGACGAGTGCTTCCTCGGATTTGCGCCCGACGCCCGCGAAAGGAGCGTGGCCGCACGCGCCGCGTGTTCGCGCCATGTGGCCGTGCTCTCCGCGTTCACCAAGCTCTACGGAATGGCGGGGTTGCGGTTGGGATATCTGATCAGCGGAAACACCCAACTCATCGAGGGGATTCGCCGGGCGGGGCAGGCGTGGCCCGTCTCCTCGGTCGCCGAGGCCGCGGGCATCGCCGCCCTGGAAGACGTCGAATACGTCTCGCGCACGCGCGATGTATTGGCGGGCGAGCGAGCGTGGCTTTCCCACGAGCTCTCCTCGCTCGGGCTTTCCGTCGTGCCGTCGGATGCGAACTTCCTTTTAGTCCGCACGCCGGCGAAAGACATCCCCGAGCGCCTGTATAAACAGGGGGTTTTGGTTCGCACGTGCGACTCGTTTTCGGTACTGTCCCGTTTCTGGTGCCGCGTCGCGGTGCGCACGCGCAAGGAGAATGCCCGGCTTGCGATGGCGTTCAGCCGCGCGCTTCGGGCGGAAGGCGCATCGGGCGAAGGCGAACCCGTCGAACGGGGCGGCGCTTCTTGCAGCGGCGCTATGGCGGGCGCGGATGGCCGAGGCCCGGCGAAGGAGGTCGATACCCGTGGGTAGGGCGAAGCCCATCATGATCCAGGGCACCATGTCGAACGCGGGGAAGAGCCTGCTTGCGGCGGGGCTGTGCCGCGTGCTTTCGCAGGACGGCCTGCGCGTGGCTCCCTTCAAGAGCCAGAACATGGCGCTCAACAGCGGTGTCACGGCCGACGGGCTCGAGATGGGGCGCGCCCAGATTATGCAGGCCGAGGCGTGCGGCATCGCGCCCGACGTGCGCATGAACCCCATCCTGCTCAAGCCCGAAAGCGACCACCGAAGCCAGCTCATCGTGGCCGGCAAGGCGCAGGGAGCCTTCGCTGCGAGGGACTACTTCGCGCGAAAGAAGGCGCTCATGCCGCAGATTTTGGAGGCGTTCGATTCGCTCGCGGAGGAAAACGACCTTATCGTCATCGAGGGCGCCGGCAGCCCCGTCGAAATCAACCTTGCTGAAAACGACATCGTCAACATGGGGCTTGCGCGCACCGTGTCCTCCCCCGTGCTGCTCGCGGGCGACATCGACCCAGGCGGGGTGTTTGCCCAGCTCTACGGCACGGTCGCGCTCCTTGCGCCCGAGGACCGCGCGCTTTTGCGGGGGCTTGTGGTGAACAAGTTCCGCGGCGATGTGGAAATCCTGCGCCCGGGTTTGGCCCCGCTCGAGAAGATGTGCGGGGTTCCCGTCGTGGGAGTCGTGCCGTATCTTACGCTCGACCTGGACGACGAGGACTCGCTCGCGCCGCGCCTGTCTGCCCGCGAGGCGCGCGGGGTCATCGACGTCGCCGTCGTGCGCCTTCCGCATCTGTCGAACTTCACCGACTTCGACCCGCTTTCGCGCGTGCCCGGCGTGGGCGTGCGCTACGTTTCCTCGACGACCGATCTGGGCCGGCCCGACCTGGTGGTGCTCCCCGGCTCGAAGACCACGCTCGACGACGCGCGCTGGCTTGCGGCTAGCGGCATCGGAGCCTGTGTACGCGCGCTTTCGGGCGCGGGCACGCCGGTGCTCGGCATATGCGGAGGCTACCAGCTTTTGGGAGACGAGCTTTCCGACCCGCACGGCAGGGAAGGCGCTGGCACCGCGCGCGGGCTCGGGCTCATCCCTGCAAGTACGGTGTTCAAGGAGGAAAAGCGCCTCGCCCAGTCGGAGCTGCGCATCACGGGCGCCCAAGGCGCGTTCTCGGTGTGGAACGGCATGACGGCGCGCGGGTACGAGATTCACGACGGCGAAACGACCGTCTCCTGCGCCCCTGCGGGCACGATTGGCGGCAAACCAGAAGGAGCGGCCTGCGGAAACGTGTTCGGAACCTATCTCCACGGCCTGTTCGACGAACCGGGAGTGGCGCTCGCCCTCGCACGCTCGCTCGCGCGCATGCGCGGCCTGCCCGAGAGCGTCGTGGGTGCTGAGGGCGCGGTGTCCGCGGCCGATCACCGTGCGTGCGAGTTCGACCGCCTGGCCGACTCCGTGCGCGGGGCGCTCGACATGGAGTATGTCTACCGCATTATCGAGGAGGGCGTATGATCCATGTGTATCATGGCGACGGCAAAGGCAAGACCACGGCGGCGATGGGCCTCGCCCTTCGCATGCTCGCCGCAGGCCGCCGCGTCGTCGTCGTGCAGTTCCTGAAAGACGGCGAAAGCGGGGAGGTGCGCCTACTCGCCGAGCATTTCGGCGTGCCCGTGTTCGCGGGGAAGGCGTCGGACAAGTTTGCCTGGTCGATGACGTCGGAAGAACTTGCCGCGACGCGCGAGCTGCACGATGGGAACCTCGCTTCCGCGCTCGCCGAGCTCGAGGGCGCGCAGGAGGGGCTGCTCGTGCTCGACGAGGCGCTCGACGCGCTTTCGAAGGGGCTTGTCGACGAGGCGCTCGTGGACCGCGCGCTCGATATGTCCGCGCGCGGCGTCGAAGTAGCGCTCACCGGGCGCGCGCCTTCCCGCAAGATCGTGGAGAAGGCCGACTACATAACCGAGATGCGGTGCGAGAAACACCCCTACTCTCAGGGGATATGTGCAAGGGAAGGAGTGGAGTACTAGATGGATTCCAAGGAGATGGCGCCCGGCGACATCGAGCGGCGCAGCTTCGAGATCATCACCGAAGAGCTTGGCGGCCGCACGTTCCCGCCGCTCGAAGAGCCCGTCGTGAAGCGCGTCATCCACACCACTGCCGACTTCTCGTACGCCGATTCCCTCGTGTTCACCCATGACGCCGCGCACTGTGCGCTCGACGCACTGCGCGCAGGGGCCACGGTGCTCACCGACACGAACATGGCGCTCGCAGGCATAAGCAAGCCCGCGCTCGCGAAGATCGGCTGCCAGGCCGTGTGCTACATGGCCGACCCGGATGTCGCCGCAACGGCGCGCGCCGCGGGCACGACTCGCGCCGTTGCGAGCATGGACAAAGCTTGCGGCATCGAGGGTCCGCTCATCGTGGCCGTCGGCAACGCTCCCACAGCACTTCTGCGCCTCGCCGAGCTCATGGACGCGGGGAAGATCGCGCCCGCGCTCGTCGTTGGGGTGCCGGTTGGGTTTGTGAACGTGGTCGAGGCGAAAGAGGAGCTACTCGCGCGACGCGTGCCGGCCATCGTCGCGAGGGGTCGCAAGGGCGGCTCGACCGTGGCGGCCGCCATTATGAACGCGCTGCTCTACGAGATCACGCGCCCAGGCGGCCCGAAGTGACGGCGCCCGCATCCGCGCCGGCGCTGCGCATCTTCGCCGGCACCACCGAGGGCCGCCTTCTGTGCGAATGGGCGAGCGGGGCGGGCATCCCCGCCCGTGCCTACGCGGCAACCGAGTACGGAGGTGAGCTTTTGGGCGAGCTTCCGGGCATCGAGGTGCATGCGGGCAGGCTCGACGAGGCCGACATGGAGCGCGAGCTTTCCGGCGCGCGCATCGTCGTCGACGCCACGCACCCCTTCGCTACGCTCGCAAGCGGCAACATCCGGGCCGCTTCGCTCGCCGTGGGTGCACGATGCCTGCGCCTTACGCGCCCGGTCGAGGCGCTGCCCAAAGGCGTCGTCTCGGTCGCGTCGATCGCCTGCGCGGCGCGCTTTCTCTCCGAGAACCCGGGTCGCGCGCTTCTCACGACGGGGAGCAAGGCGCTTGCTCCCTACACGCGCGTCGCCGATTTCGCGGAGCGCTTCTTCGTGCGTGTGCTCCCGCTGCCCGGTGCTATAACGAAGTGCATCGACGCGGGGTTTTCGCCGTCGCACGTCATCGGCATGCAGGGGCCCTTCACTCGCGAGCTCAACGAGGCGATGCTTCGGCAGGTGGGCGCCCAGTGGCTTGTGACCAAGGACTCGGGAACCGTAGGCGGCACGGCCGAGAAGATCGCCTCCGCGCGCGACGTGGGAGCGCGCTGTATCGTGGTCGCCCGTCCCGCCGAGGGAGGCGGGGCCCTTTCGCTTCGGGAAGTGGAAGACGCGCTCTTACGGGAGTTCGCGCGCTAGGCGCTCGCCGCGCCTGCGCGCCCTCCCGCCCGCGAGGAGGAGCGCCTCGAGCAAGCTCGAACCGTACAAGACCGTCATCCGCCAATAGCTCGAGGACGACGCCGGAACTGGCGCAAGCAGCCCTTCAATAAGTTGCGGTGAAATAGTGTCTGTTTTTGCTGCTAGATAGCATATTCAGTCCCTAATTCACCGCAACTTGTTGGTGGTGGCTTACTGGTAGCGTAGGCACTCCACCGGGTCGAGCTTTGCTGCGCGGCGAGCGGGATAGAAGCCAAAGATTACGCCGATGCCGACCGATACGGCAAACGCGCTCAACACTGTCGTAATGGAGAAGCTTGGCGTGATCGTCCCGGTAGCTCCAAACTCGCTCATGATGCCCGAGCTTGCGGCAAAGAACGTGAGACCCCATGCCAGCAGATAGCCAATCAGGACACCCAACAGTCCGCCGGTGACGCACAGCGCCGAGGACTCGGCCAAAAACTGCGCGGTGATATCGCGACGACTGGCGCCCAGAGCGCGGCGGATGCCGATCTCGCGAATGCGCTCGGTCACGTTGGTAAGCATCATATTCATAATGCCGATACCGCCGACAAGCAGCGAGATGCTGGCGACAGCACCCATGATGAGCGAGAACGCGCCCATAAAGGAGTTGAGTGCATCGATAGCGCTTTTCATGGAGGTCGCCGATACACTGTCGTACTCATCATCCTCCGTGATGCCCTTCATCGCGCGCACCTTGGACTCGATGGTCTTACAGAGCTCATCCATGTCCGTGCCCTCGGCGGCAAGTGCCGTCACGCTGGGGAATGAGGGATTCTCGTCGCCAAACAGGCCTGAGATGGTTTCGCGTGGCATATACAACGTGAGCGAGCCCATGGAGTCGCTGCCGCCATCAATCACGCCTACAATCTGCACCTCGCCGTTGGAAACCTTGATGGTTTTCCCCAGCGCATCCTGTTCGTTGCCGTAAAGCTGATCGGCACCGTTGCGGCTGATGAGCGCCACGCGCGAGCCTGATTGGGACTCGGCCTGGGAATAGGTGCGCCCCGCAACGAGCTTGCTGGCCCCCACGGCGTCGAGCATGTCGCTATCGACGCCCTGCGCCATGACGGTATAGCTTTTATCGCCGGTCTTGTACTCGGTATACGCGCTGTCGACAATGCCGATCTGCTCTATCTGCGGCACCAGTTTTTGAAGCTTCTCGATGTCCGACTCGGTGAGTTCTTGCGACGAATAGATTTGCACCATGCGTGCCGCATTGAGGCCCAGGCTGTTGACCAGGCTGTTTTGGATGCCGCCGATGAGCGAAGTCATGGCGATAACCGAGGCGATGCCGATGACAATGCCCAGGATGGTGAGCAGGCTGCGCCCCTTGTTGGCCTCGAGCGAGTGAAGGGATTCCTGGATGAGATCGCGGGCGCTCATGCCATCTCTCCTTTCGGCGGGTTGGCGGAGGCGGAAATCATGGGCAGGCTATCTACGGTGCTGCGTAGGGTCCGCGGTGCATGTGGAATATACGCGCCGTCGTGAATGCGACCGTCGCGGATGGTCACGGCACGGTCGGCCTCGGCGGCGATGCCGGGGTCGTGTGTGATAAGCGCGATGGTTTTGCCGCGCTTCTGGAGCTTATGGAAGGTCTCCATCACAAGCGCTCCGGTAGCGGAGTCCAGGTTTCCCGTCGGCTCATCGGCTAGGATGATGGGCGGGTCATTGACGAGGGCGCGCGCGATTGCGACACGCTGCATCTGGCCGCCCGAGAGCTCGGATATGCGGTGGTCCCAGTGGTCGACGGGCAGCATGACGGCCTGCAGCGCGTGCACGGCGCGCATCTCGCGCTGGCTACGGGGCACATTGGTGTAGGCCAGCGGCAGCATCACGTTTTCGATAACCGACAGGCGCGGCAGCAGGTTGAAGCTCTGAAAGACAAAGCCAATGCTCAGGGCGCGGACTTCGGTGAGCTCGTCATCGTCGAGCTCGGCCACGTTGAGCCCTTGCAGGTAGTAGTCGCCCGCCGTCGGTTTGTCCAGGCAGCCTAGGATGTTCATGAGCGTTGATTTGCCCGAGCCCGAGGGGCCGGTGATAGCGACGAATTCGCCGGGTTCTACCGCTAGGCTCACGTTGTGCAGGATGTGGGCGCAAGCCGCCTCGCTCTCAAAGATGCGGTGTACGTTGCGGATGTCGATAACGGGACGCATTACATGCCCTCATCGTCAGACATACTGCCCGAATCCGCGCTGTAGCCGCCGTCAGCCGTTGCGTTCGCTCCGGTGTCCATGACGAGGGTGTCGCCATCGCGCAGCTTGGTAACCGGCACGTTGGGGTTGATCTCGTTGCCCTGGTCGTCGCGCTTGACCTGTGTCTTGCCGACTACGGCTTCGTTGTCGTTTTGCGTCACGACGGCCACCTTCACGCGACGGGTTTGCTTACCCTCGTCATCAGTCGCCACGTTGACGTAATAGTGTTCGCCGTCTTCAGTCATGAGCGCCATCGTCGGCACCATCACCACGTCGTTGAGCTGCTCGGTCACCACCGATACCTCGGCCGTCATGCCCGGCTTCAGGCGCGCGTCGGGCGCCTCGATGAGGATGTCGACGTTAAAGGTTACGCTGCCGCCGCCACCGTTGGCGGCGTCGGAGTTTGCCACCGACGCGATAGCCGTGACGGTGCCCTGGCTCACGATATCGGGAAACGCGGGATACGTGACGTTGGCGCTCTGCCCAACGGCGATCTTGGCGATGTCCTTTTCGCCCACCTGCACGGTCACCTTCATTTTGGACAGGTCGGCGATCTGCATGCACTGCTTGCCGCCGCTCGTGTCGCTTTCGCCCATGATCATGCCGCCTGTTACCGTGGCGCCCACCTTGGCGTTGAGCTCCACGATGCTACCCGAGCTCGGGGCCGTGACCGTACGGCTGGCTGCCTTGGCATTCGCCTGATCGAGGTTTGCCTGGGCCGAAGCGAGGCTGCGCTGCGCGGCCGATACGACGTTCGTGTCCGCTGATGCGGCGGAGACGCCAGCCGCTGCGGAAGCTCCATCGACGTCCGTCGTTGGGGTGGCCTGCGCGGCAGCGGCGGCTTTCTGTGCGTTGGTGAGGTCTTCCTGGGCGGCTGCAACTGCACGCTGCGCCTCGGCAACGTTGCGGTCGAGCTCGTCGTTTTTGATGGTCATAAGCACGTCGCCCTCGTTGACGGATTGGCCTGCCTGCACGTTGATCGAATCGACCGTACCGTCGACAGAAGGGGAGACCACTGAGGACGTAATGGGTTTGAGCTGGCCTTTCGCCTCGACCGTTGTGGTAAACGCGCCCTCGGTCACCATGTCGGTCACAGGCCCACTAGCGCCCTGTGGCTGCGCATTGATAACCAGGGTTGCGACAATGGCAATGAGCGCGATGGAACCCACGACGCCGGCGGCAATACCGCGACGAATCAGCTTTTTGCGTCGACGTTCGGCACGCTTTGCCTTGAGCTTGGCATATGCCTCTTCATCGGAAATCTCGGTCGCATCGTTCGCGCGTCCGCTCTGTTTGTCGGCATGTGCGTTTGTAATCAGAGGAATCGTTTCGGTGACACCTTCGGGCGTGTGCTCGGTATCATCCGGGCCCGGGGTGGTCGTGGGGACATTCGGCATAGCGTCTCCTTTATAGAAAGTACCTCGATTAGTATATGCGCCCACCGGTTGGGGCGGGCGCATGGGACGGTTTCTTTCGGAACTGTTAGATTGGTCGCAGCAGCTCCATGTTGTAGGAATGTGCGCGTTGCACTACGAGTGGACAACCACGCACAGGCCGACTTTGATGCAGTCGTGAAGTGCCTTGGCGTCTGTCAGGCGCAGGTTGATGCAACCGTGGCTGCCGCACCACTTGTACGACTCGGCATTATCGAAGCTCTTGTCGTTTTGCCAGGTGGCGTCGTGGAAGCCGATCATATTGCCCTCAAACGGCATCCAGTAGCTCACCGGGCTCTCGTATTTGGGCTTGCCGGTCTCGGGGTCCTTGGCTCCGATCAGGGTGCTGCCGCCGTCGTTGCTGTTGATCTGCCACACGCCCTCGGGGGTGGCGTCTTCGCCCGGTTTGCCGGAAATAAAGTTGGCCTCCCACACGATATTGCCGTTCTCGTCGTAGTAGCGCGCGTGCTGCTCGGACAGATCTACGTCGATATACGCCTTCCAGTCGGGCTCTCCCTTTGCGGTAAAGGTGTCGGCCTTCTGGGAGTACTTGATCTCGATTTCTCCGGTCTGCTTGTTGTTAATGGCGTCCTCGACCTGCTTGGCGAGCGAGCTGCTGTCGATGGACCAACCAAAGTCACCGCCTTCGACGGCGCACTGCTTGCCATCGGCGCGCGTCCACCAGCGAGTGGAGCCCACGGTATTAAAGCCGTTAGCGAGCTCGGCTGCCCAGCTGCTGATCTGTGACGTATCGAGCGTGGGGCTGGCCGGATCGGCAAAGCTGATCCACTGCAATACGGAGCTGCCATCAACCTTGCCGGCATCCTCGCCGTTGAGCTTGAGGGTCACGTTGACGCCTAGGAAGTTGTTGGCGGCATCGCATGCGGCCTGAATCTGATCATCGGTCAGCGTTCCATTGAGCGGCTCATAGGCATCGTTGCCGAGCTTGGAAAGATCTACGGACTCGGCCAGCGAGGCAAGCTCGAGCTCGGCATACTTAATGACATGCTCGCGGTTGAGTTTTTCGTTGGAGCGCGCCTTCTCGACGGTAAACTTGCCGGCCTGCTCGTCATAGGAGCTATTGGCCTCGAACGTGCCCGAACGGCCCTCGTTAAACTCTTCAATGGCGGCGCCCAGATCCTTCTCAAATTTCTTTTGGTCAAAGGTGTCGGAGAGCATTGACAGGTCGACGTCTTGATCAAGATCGACTTCGTTGGAGGTAGCGGTTGTTTTGGTTTTGCCGCTTAAGGATTCCACAAGGCGGACCGGCCATATAAAGGCTTCGTTGTGGCTGATGATCTCTTTTGCGGCAGCCTCTCCGTCGACGATGGGCTCATCGGACTCGGGCTGATAGGTCCAGTTAAAGTCATCGCCTGTCACGGTGAGCTTATAGTGCTTCCATGCCGAATTGACCTTGGTGGCGGCAGACGAAGCGTTGGAGAACGAGACGTCGACGCCGACGATGGTGGTTTTGGGGTAGGCTACCTGCGAAAATGCTACGACGCCTACGATATAGACAATGACGATTAGACCCAGGACGACAAAGAGCGTCGTCTTTTTGCCCGACTTATTGTTCTCGGCGGGTTTGTGCGCGGGGCCACGATCGCCTCGAGCGTGCGTGGGGGGCTGCTTGGGCGCATTGCCGTTTGCCTGGCGCTGCTGACGTTGTTGACGCTGCTGTCGCTGTTGGTTCGGGCGTTGGGAAGCGTTTGCTGCACTACGCTGCTGACCGTGGCTCGGCGCGATAGGACGCGGCGACTGAACGCCACCGGTGTGCCTGCTCGGCTGCTGCGGATCGGGAATCAGTTGAGTTCGATCGTTTTGCGACATCGTATGCATATCCTTCGAATTTCGCCTTATGGCTCATCGTGTTTTTACTGGGCTTGCATTATAGCGATTGCCCTGCTGTTTGTGGTACGGAAACGGTGGCATTCAAAAGAGGTGGGACATTTGTCCCACCTTTGAGTCGTTCTTTGCCGTTATCCGCACACACCGCATTTTGCACAGGCCGAAAGTGCAGCCGGAGCCTGCGCGATGCCGCCCTTTGCCGTCTCGCGCAGCGTGGCCGGCAACGCGTGACCCACCGAGAGCATGACATGTGCCATTTGGTCAAACGGCACCAGGCTCTTAATGCCTGCGAGGGCGAGTTGTGCCGAGCTAAAGGCCGCTGCCACGCCGATGGCATTGCGGTTTTGACAGGGCACCTCGACAAGGCCTCCGACGGGATCGCAAACGAGGCCCAACAGGTTGCTCAGCGCTATGGAGCTGGCGTCGAGCGCCTGCTCGGGTGTGCCGCCCAGCATCTGGACCAGCGCGGCGGCAGCCATGGCGGCGGCACTGCCGACCTCGGCCTGGCAGCCGCCCTCGGCGCCGGCGACGCAGGCACTCGTGGTGAGGTTGAGGCCGATGGCGGCGGCACAATAGAGGGCGTCCATGACTTGTTCGTCATCAAGTTGCAGGTGGTCGGCGAGCGCCAGCACACAGCCGGGGACGACGCCCGCGGAGCCGGCCGTGGGGGCGGCGACGATGACGCCCATGGTGGCGGAGCGCTCGAGCACGGCCATGGCGCGGGCCACGGCGTCGGTCTGCACGGCGCCCATTAAGCTGGAGCTCAGGTCGTTGCGGCCGGTGGCATCGACGAGTTTGGCCTCACCGCCGATAAGTCCGCCGAGCGATCGCTGCGGATTGGCGATGGGGGCCGTGGTCTCCTCGCGCATGACATTGAGCACGCGGCGCATGGCGGCGACGGCGTGGGTCTCGCCGGTTAGACGCGCCTCGCGCACGGCCATAACGGCGCCAATATTCAGGCCGAGCTCGGCGCACGCATCGAGCAGCTGTTCGCCGTCGTCGAAGATCTCCTTGGCCGAGACGCCGGGGGAGAGCGACGAGGCCGAGCCCGGGAGCTCGATAAACGTGGCGTAATCGACATTGTCGAGCTTGCGCAGCATGGGGATGACGGTATCGTCGGGAGCGCCATCAGTCTCAAAGACGGAATATGCCTGGCCGCCCACCTCGGTGCGGTAGGTGCGGCAGAAGGCGATGTTCACGTGCGCGTAGGCAAGCAGGTTGGTGAGCGCGGCGAGCACGCCGGGAACGTCCTTGTGCGCCACAAAGAGCGTGGAATACATGCCCGAGATATCGACGCCGACGCCGTTAATGCGGCTGATGCGCATCTTGCCGCCGCCCAGGCTCTCGCCGCGGACCTGTGCCGTTGCGCCCGTGTCGTCGACCATGTCGATGTCGACGGTGTTGGGGTGGATGGAGGCGTCGTCGCCCTTGATGTCAAAGTGATATTCGAGGCCCTGTTCGTGCGCGAGGTCGAAGGCCTGCTTGATGTTCTCGTCATCGGTGTCGAGGCCCAGGATGCCCGCGACGAGCGCACGATCGGTGCCGTGGCCGCGGTAGGTTTGGGCGAAGGAGTTCCACAGGCCAAAGGTGACTTTGGTGATGCGGCCTTCCAGCAGGCTGGCGGCAACTTGGGCGCAGCGCAGGGCGCCGGCGGTGTGCGATGAGCTGGGGCCGACCATGACGGGGCCCAAGATCTCGAATGCCGAGGTCGTAGCTAGTGTTTGTGGCTTGCCTGCCATGGGTGCTCCTGTTCTATCCCGTCGTCCCGAGGGCTTTGGTATTTGGTCGCCTGCTCGGACAGTCCTGCTCGCACGGAGGCCACATTAAGTGGCCTCCGGCTCGTGCGGAACTCGCGATCGACCAAATACCAAAGCCCTCGGAACTAAGGATACATGGTAGAGGCGCGTGTGCTGCAAAATTCATTAGCTGGTGACGCAGCGTAGGCTCATATCGAAGCATCCTTACCACCGTTTAAATAAAAAAGAAGTACCGGTTGGGGGCGGTACTTCTTTTGATGCGTCGATATTTGGCTGCAGCTTTTGCCGTTGGCTTACAGGCCGCAGGCTGCTTTGAGTTCTTCGACTCGGTCGGTTTTCTCCCAGGTGAAGTCGGCGTCTTCGCGGCCGAAGTGACCGTAGGCTGCCGTCTTTTCGTAGATGGGGCGACGCAGGTCTAGGTCGCGGATGATTGCGCCCGGGCGCAGGTCGAAGGTCTTCTCTACGGCCTCGACGATCTTGTCCTCGGCAACATGCGCGGTACCGAAGGTGTCGACCATGATTGAGAGGGGCTTGGAAACGCCGATGGCGTAGGCAAGCTCGACTTCGCATCGGTCGGCCAGACCGGCGGCGACCACGTTCTTGGCGACCCAACGCGCGGCATACGCGGCGGAGCGGTCGACCTTGGTGCAGTCCTTGCCGCTAAAGGCACCGCCGCCGTGACGGCCGTAGCCGCCGTAGGTGTCGACGATGATCTTGCGGCCGGTCAGGCCCGTGTCGCCCATGGGGCCGCCCACGACAAAGCGACCGGTGGGGTTCACGTAGATGTCCGCGTTGTCCCACGGCATGTTCTCGGCAGCCATGACCGGGGTGATGACGTGCTCGATGAGGTCGGCCTTGATCTTGCCCATGTCCTCGATCTCGGCGGCGTGCTGCGTGGAGATGACGATGGTCGTGACCTCGACGGGCTTGCCTTCCTCGTAGCGCACGGTGACCTGGGTCTTGCCGTCGGGACGCAGATAGGCGAGGGTACCGTCGTGACGCACGGCGGCCAGGCGCTCGGCCAGGCGGCTTGCCAGGTAGTGCGGCATGGGCATGAGGGTCTTGGTCTCGTTGGAGGCATAACCGAACATCATGCCCTGGTCGCCGGCACCGATCAGGTCGATCGGGTCGGTGGTAGCGCCGGTCTGGGTCTCGAAGGACTCGTCAACGCCCTGGGCGATATCGGGCGACTGCTCGTGGATGAGGCTCATAACGCCGCAGGTGTCGCAGTCAAAACCGAACTTGGCACGGTTGTAGCCAATGCGGCGGATAACGCTGCGGGCGATTTCCTGTACGTCGACGTAGGCCTGGGTGCGAATCTCGCCGGCGACGATGACGGTGCCGGTGGTCACGAGGGTCTCGCAGGCGCAGCGGACGTTCTCCACGTTCGCGGGCACGCCGTTGGGGGCGATGTAGCCCTGCTCCTGCAGCTCTATTTCTTTGGCGAGGATTGCGTCGAGGACGGCGTCGCTGATCTGGTCAGCGATCTTATCGGGATGACCTTCGGTCACCGACTCCGACGTAAAAACAAAGGACCCGTGTTGGGGTGGGATGGAACGAAGTTCTTCTGACATGATTGTCCTTTCAATAACGTGTCCCGGCGACCGTTACCATTCCGCCGGGCTCTCTATGCAAGGGCACATCATAGCGCGTAAATCAAACATTCACACCCTTTCCGCACCTACTCATTGGGGACAGACTTAAATGACCAGCCTTACCTAAGTGCTGACAGGTTGCCCAAAGAATGGTCATTTAAGTCTGTCCCCAATGAGTAGGTCGGTGCCCTTTGTGCGGAGGCTGCTTTGATGCTTTATACTGATGCAGTTAGACATCCATCCTGCAATCGAGGAGATTTCCATGGCATCAGACGTTCGCGTCCGCTTTGCACCCTCACCGACGGGCAAGCTGCACATCGGCGGCGCCCGTACCGCTATCTATAACTGGGCTTTCGCCCGTGCAAACGGCGGCACGTTCATCCTGCGCATCGACGACACCGACCCCACCCGCTCCACCGACGAGAACACGCAGATCATCCTGCGCGCAATGCGTTGGCTGGGCCTGGACTGGGACGAGGGTCCCGAGGTGGGCGGTGACTTTGGCCCCTACGCCCAGACCGAGCGCCTGGACCTGTACAAGCAGGCCGCTCAGAAGCTTTGGGACGAGGGCAAGGCATATCCCTGCTTCTGCACCAAGGAGCAGCTCGACGCCGACCGCAAGGCCGCGCAGGAGCGCAAGGACCCCTTCCAGGGCTATCAGCGCCGTTGCCGCGATCTTGATCCCGAGGAGGCCCGCCGCCGCATCGAGGCTGGGGAGTCCTACGTCCTGCGCATCAAGGTGCCCGAGGACCGCGGCGACGTCGTCATCCACGACGCCGTCCACGGCGAGGTGACCTTCGACGCCAAGGAGCTCGACGACTTTGTCATCTTCCGCTCCGATGGCACGCCCACGTACAACTTCGCGACCGTCGTCGACGACGCCATGATGAAGATCACCCATGTCATCCGCGGCGACGACCACCTGTCCAACACCCCGCGTCAGGTCATGGTCTACGAGGCTCTCGGCGCGCCTGTGCCCACGTTCGCCCACATCTCCATGATCCTGGGCGCCGACGGCAAGAAGCTCTCCAAGCGCCACGGCGCCACCTCGGTGGAGGAGTACCGCGACGCCGGCTACCTGTCCGACGCCTTCGTCAACTACCTGGCTCTGCTCGGCTGGTCGCTCGACGGCGAGACCACGATCATCCCGCGCGATGTCCTGGCCAGCAAGTTCTCGCTCGACCGCATCTCCAAGAATCCGGCGACCTTTGACCCCAAGAAGCTTGACTGGGTCAACGCCGAGTACATCAATGGCATGTCCGATGCTCAGTTTGCCGACGAGATCATGGTCCCCGAGCTGCACGAGGCGGGTCTCATCGAAGGTAATGTCGAGTATGGCGAGGACTGGATCGACGCGCTTGCCGCCATCGTCAAGCCGCGCACCAAGATGCCGGCCGACGCCGTGACCGTCGCCGCTCCCATCTTCGCTACGGCCGAGACGCTCGAGTATGACGAGAAGTCCGTCAACAAGGGCCTGGCCAAGGAAGGCATGGGCGCCATTCTGGACGCCGCCAAGGCCGCGCTTGAGGGCGTGGACGAGTGGACCGCCGCCAACATCGACGCCGCGCTTGAGCCGCTGCCCGAGCAGATGGACCTCAAGAAGCGCGTGGTGTTCCAGGCTGTGCGCGTCGCCGTCTGCGGCAACATGGTGAGCCCTCCGCTGGGCGAGACCATGGCGCTCGTCGGCCGCGACGACTGCCTGGCGCGCATCGACCGCGCCCGCGCGATGGCGCTGTAATCGCTGCGCAAACGTATGTATCCGAGCCCCGTTCACTCAGAGCGGGGCTCTTGTTTCTGTAGACGCATGGGATAGGAGGTGCTGGGGCCATGGCCGAGCAACTTTCGCTGTTTGGTTCGCCGGAACCGGAGGAGACTCCGGCGGCACCGGCATCCGCTGCTGCCTCGGCCAAGCCCGAGCCTGCGCCTGAGCCCATCGCCGCCTACACGAGCGTGGTTCTCGACATCCCCACCCGTGCGCTGTCCGAACCGTTTGCTTACGGCATCCCTGAGTCCCTTGCCAACGAGGCCCAGGTCGGATCGACGGTCCTGGTCCACTTTGGCAATCGTGCCGCCGCAGGCTACATCGTCGATATTGCGGCCGAGCTTGGTGACCTGCAAGGCAACAACGCCCTCGACCCTTCGCGCATCAAGCCCGTCGAAGCCATCCTCAGCAAACCGCTCTTTACCGCCGAGGCTGCCCGCATCGCGCGCTGGATGAGCCGCGAGTATGTCGCGACGCTTTCCGAGTGCCTGCGCCTGTTTTTGCCTCCGGGCGGTAGCCCGCGCGTGGTCAAGGGCGATGACGGCGCATGGTCGGTTGAGCGCCCCGCCGTCAAGCCTATTCAAAACCGTTGGGTCATGCTCACGCCCGAGGGCTTCGACTATACACCGCCCAAGACCGCCGTTCGCCAGCGCCAGCTTATCGAGGCGCTCCAGTGCGGCCCGGTCACGACGCGCGACCTTAACCTGCTCTACAACAGCATGTCGGCGACTATCAAGGCACTCGAAAAACGCGGCGTCGTGGTGGTGGAGGAGCGCCGCGCGTGGCGTGGCTGCAGCGAGCAGACCACGCTGTCTTCGGCAAGCGGCAAGGCACCGGTTTCGCTCACGAAAGGCCAGCAACAGGCGCTCGCGCAGATTGAGCGTGCCCGCCTCGATGCCCACGGCGACGTGGCGCTCGTCGATGGCGTCACTGGTTCCGGCAAAACCGAGGTCTACCTCTCCGCCATCGAGCGCGTGTTGGCCGCCGGCCGTTCGGCCTGCGTGCTCGTGCCCGAGATTTCGCTGACGGCCCAGACCGTCGGCCGCTTCCGTTCGCGTTTTGGCGAGACGGTCGCGGTCTTCCATTCGCGCCTTTCGGCCGGCGAACGTCTGGACCAGTGGGATATGGTCGCGAGCGGTGCGGCCCGCGTGGTCGTCGGAGCACGTTCGGCGCTTTTCTGCCCGCTCAGCGACCTGGGCCTCATCATTATCGATGAGGAGCACGAGACCAGCTACAAGCAGGGGTCCAGCCCGCGCTACCATGCGCGCGAGGTGGCTGCCGAGATGGCGCGCCGCTATCGCTGTCCTCTTGTGCTGGGCTCGGCCACGCCTTCTGCCGAGGCACTCGATCGTTGCCGCCGCGGCACGTACAACGGCGCCACCTGGACGCGCGTCGAGATGCCCGAGCGCCCCGGACACGCGGTCTTGCCCACGGTCCGAATCGCCGACCTGCGCCGTGAGTTCGCACACGGCAGCCGCTCCATGTTCTCAAAACCGCTGTTGGAAGGCCTCGAGCGCGTGGTCGAGCGTCGCGAGAAGGCCGTGCTGCTGCACAATCGTCGCGGCTTTGCGCCGTTCCTGATGTGCCGCGAGTGCGGCTGCGTCCCCACCTGCAATCACTGCTCCACGGCGCTCACGTATCACGAGCGCACGCACACACTGCAGTGCCATACCTGCGGATCTTCCTGGCGCGTGCAGCCGTATCCGGCACCCACGAGCCGCTGCCCCAAGTGCGGTAGCCGCTACCTGGCAAAAATGGGCCTGGGCACGCAGCAGATCGAGGACGCGCTGCGCCAGATGCTGCCCGATGACGTCGCCATTATTCGCATGGACGCCGATTCCACGCGCGGCAAGGACGCGCATAAAAAGCTGCTTGAGCAGTTCGACGCCGCCGATTGCGCGGTGCTGCTGGGCACCCAGATGATCGCCAAAGGCCTCGATTTTCCCGAGGTCACGCTCGTGGGCGTCGTCAATGCCGACTTTGCCCTTAAGCTGCCCGATTTTAGAGCAGGGGAGCGCGCCTACGATCTGCTGGAGCAGGTGGCGGGTCGCGCCGGTCGTGGCGATCGCCCCGGCGAGGTCATCATCCAGACCTACCTGCCCGAGGACCCGGTCATTCGAGCCGTCGCCGAGCACGACCGCTCGATCTTTACCGACTACGACCTGGACCAACGTCGCGACGCCCTCTATCCGCCGTTCGTGCGCCTGGTCAACATCCTGGTGTGGTCGGCGAACCGAGACGACGCGCAGGACTACATCGGCCGCATCGCGAAGCTCCTCAAGCGCCGCTGGCATGCCGCCGCGCCCGACTATTTGCGGGCGGGGAGTGCCGTGCCGCAGGTGCTGGGTCCGGCTTCGTGTGTAATCGAGAGAGCCAAGGACCGTTATCGCTTCCATCTGCTTGTGAAGTCGCCGGTAGGGTACCATGTCTCTGATGATATCGACGCCTGTCTCAAAGAGGTGGGCTCCGTGCGCGGCGTGAGCGTGAGCGTTGACGTCGACGCCTATGATTTGATGTAACAACCCGAAAGGATGGCCATGGAAGCCAACGGAATCGTACTGTCGCCCGACCCTCGTCTGCGCCAGGAGTGCGCCGTCATCGAGGAGATCACTCCGGCGATCGAGGCGCTTGCCGAGAAGATGAAGAAGATGATGTTCGAGAACGGCGGTTGCGGCCTGGCTGCCCCGCAGATCGGCGAGCTCATTCAGCTCGTCACCATCGACTGCGACTACAGCGACAAGAATGACTACGACCCGTATGTGCTCATCAACCCCGTGATCGTTGAGCAGAGCGATCACCTGGTGCCGTTTAGCGAGGGCTGCCTGTCCATTCCGGGCATTAGCTGCGAGATCGAGCGTCCCGATCACGTTGTCGTTGAGGCGTACGACTTGGATGCCAACCTGATTCGCTATGAGGCAACGGGCGACCTGTTCTGCGTGTGCCTGCAGCATGAGATCGATCACCTTCACGGCAACACCATGTTCGAGCGATTGAAGCCGATGCAGAGGCTCAAGGCAGTCAAGGAATACCAGGACGCCCTGGCCCGCGGCGCTCGACCGGGCGAGACGGAGTAGGTCCCACCG
>NZ_JADNOH010000079.1 GCF_015557435.1 Collinsella aerofaciens | reverse complement strand
CGGTCGGCGGGGCCATTGTGGCTCTTGACAGCGGATTGGGTCATATGAGCGAGCGGGTCGCATTTGAGACAAGGTGACGTGAAACGAAAGGGCGCTGACCTTCTGGTCGCGCCCTTGAAGTTGAACGTCAGATTGTCCAAATGCGGCCCGCGCAGCGTCGAGCTGTTACGCGGTTCGTAGAACCGCGTAACCACCTACTCCCGGACTCCGTACTGCTCGTAGTAGGCGTCGATGGCGGTCTTGAGCTCGTCATCGATGACGACCTTGCCGTCAATCTCGTGGTTGTAGAGGGTCTCGACGACCTCGGCCATGGAGACGATGCTCGCGACGGGGAAGCCGTACTTGGCCTCGATCTCCTTCTGCGCGGTGGTCACGCCGCCCTTGCCGACCTCCATGCGGTTGAGGGACACGATGAGGCCCTTGATCTCGACATCGGCAGCAGCCTTGACCTTGGGATAGGTCTCGTCGATGGACTTACCGCTGGTGGTGACGTCCTCGACCATGATCACGCGGTCGCCATCCTGGGGCTCGTAGCCCAGCAGGTTACCCTTGTCGGCACCGTGGTCCTTGGCCTCCTTGCGGTCGCAGCAGTACTTGACCTCCTTGCCGTACAGCTCGTGGTAGGCAATCGCGGTCACGACGGCCAGCGGAATACCCTTGTAGGCGGGCCCAAACAGGACATCAAAGTCGTCGCCAAAGTTATCGTGGATGGCCTGGGCGTAATACTCGCCCAGCTTCTTGAGCTGATAGCCCGTCACATAAGCGCCGGCGTTCATAAAGAACGGGGACTGGCGGCCGCTCTTGAGCGTAAAGTTGCCGAACTTAAGAACGTCGGACTCGACCATGAACTTGATGAACTCTTGCTTGTAAGCCTCCATGCGGGCTCCTCTCGTAATCGCGTACGTGCCTTCCAGTTTAGCGCAGGCAGGGCGTCGATGCGGGTGCGCTTTGAGGCCACGGCATTCTGTAAAGGCTTTGTCAGGGGCAATGGTTTTCCGAACAATGGGGTTGACACGGCAAACCCCCTCATCAAAAATACGGGCGGATTGAAACGGGCACGAAATGCCTGAAGCGCATTGCGCCCGGCCTTAAGGAGGTGTGCCATGGAAGGCAGTCATAGTCGAAAAACCTGCATGTCGCCCTCGGCACGCCGCAAGGACTCCGCACACGCATAAACGCCACTATCCGATCGTCAAAACCACCACAAAGGTGCCTGTCCCCTTTGTGGTGGTTCGCGAGCTTGACGTGAGCGACATCTAGGTTTTTTGCAACTCAATACGACACGTACGCTAACTCCCTTCAACAAGGAGGACCCTATGCTGATGCTCAAAACCGCCACGGTACTCGAAGCTATCTCCAAGCGCCGCCGCACGGCGCGCCCCGCCGCTCACACCGGCCTGTCCAAGAACACCATATTCGCCGCCACCCATAGCGCCGAGGACGCCCTCGTGCTGCTTGACGCCACGGCCGACGGACTCACTGCCGAGCACGCCGCCGAGCGCCTGGACGCCGCCGGCCCCAACACCATCGAGGCGCCGACCAAGACGCTCGCCCGCCGCATCGCCGACGCGTTCATCGATCCCTTCGCCGGCATCCTCGCCGCGCTCGCGCTGGTCTCGCTCTACATCGACGTGCTCGCCGTACCCGAGCCCCAGCGCGATCCCTCCACGGTCATCGTCATCGGCATCATGCTGCTGGTATCGGGCAGCATGAAGTTTATCCAGGAGGCTCGCAGCGGCAATGCGGCCGAGGCCCTCAAGGACCTGGTCTCCAACACCTGCTGTGCCCTGCGCGACGGCGAGCGTATCGAGATCCCCTTTGACGATCTCGTCCCCGGCGATGTAATCCGTCTCTCTGCCGGCGATATGGTGCCGGCCGATGCCCGCATCATCACCGCGCGCGACCTGTTTGTGATCGAGTCCGCACTCACCGGCGAGAGCGAGGCCGTCGAAAAGACCGCTGCCATCACCGTCGCCGAGGGTGCCGGCAGCCCCGCGCTGCCGCTCTCTGCCTGCAAAAACATCGTCTTTACCGGCACCTCCGTGCAAAACGGCACCGCTATAGCACTTGTCGTTGCCACCGGCTCGGACACCTACCTGGGCGGCATCGCCAAGATGCTCAACGGGCGCGGCGAGAAGAGCGCGTTTGACCGCGGCGTCTCGAGCGTCTCCATGCTGCTCGTACGCCTTATGCTCGTTATGGCGCCGGCCGTCTTTGCCATCAACGCCGCCACCAAGGGCAGCGTCATCGACGCGCTGCTGTTCGCCACGAGCGTGGCCGTGGGCATCACGCCGCAGATGCTTCCCGTCATCGTGACCACGAGCCTGTCGCAGGGCGCCAAGGACCTCGCCCGCCGCCAGGTTATCGTCAAGGAGCTGCCGGCGATCCAAAACCTCGGTGCCATGGACGTCCTGTGCTGTGACAAGACCGGCACCCTCACCGAAGACCGCATCGTGCTCGAGCGCTATCTCAACACTGACGGCAACGAGGACGCACGCGTGCTGCGCCATGCGTTTTTGAACAGCTTCTTCCAGACCGGCCTCAAAAACCTTATCGACCTGGCCGTCATCGACCGTGCCGACGTGACGCCCTCGACTGTCGCGCCCGACTCCACGCTGGGCCAGAGCCTGCGCGACCGCTATACCAAGGTCGACGAGGTGCCCTTCGATTTCTCACGCCGTCGCCTGAGCGTAGTCGTCGCCGACGCCCAGGGCAAAACCCAGATGGTTACCAAGGGAGCTGCCGAGGAAATGCTCGAGATTTGCTCCTTTGTCGAGGTTGACTGTGTCGCCCAGCCGCTCAGCGAAAATAAGCTCGCCCAGATTCGCAAGCAAGTCGCCGAACTCAATGCCGAGGGCCTGCGCGTGATCGCCGTGGCGCAAAAGACCAATCCGCGCTGCGTGGGTGAGTTTGGCATCGCCGACGAGTGCGACATGGTGCTGATGGGCTTTTTGGCCTTCCTCGATCCGCCCAAGGCAAGTGCCGCCGGCGCCGTCGCCACCCTCGAGGCCAAGGGCGTGGCGGTCAAGGTCTTAACCGGCGACAACGACCGCGTGGCCGCCACCGTCTGCGAGCAGATCGGCATCGACGCGAGTAACGTCTTGCTGGGCTCCGAGATCGATGCGCTCGACGACGCCGAGCTTGCCGAGCGCGCTGAGAAAACTCATCTCTTTGCCAAACTCTCGCCGCTGCAGAAGGCGCGCCTGGTGCGCGTCATGCGCGAGCTGCTCGGTCACACCGTGGGCTTTATGGGTGACGGCATTAACGACGCCGCCGCCATGCGCGCGAGCGACTGCGGTATCTCGGTCGATTCCGCCGTCGACATCGCCAAGGAATCCGCCGATATCATCTTGCTTCAGAAGGATCTGGGCGTGCTCGAGCGCGGCGCCATCGAAGGCCGTCGCACCTACGGCAACCTGCTCAAGTACCTCAAGACCACGGTGAGCTCCAACTTTGGCAACGTGCTGTCCGTGACCGTCGCGAGCCTGTTCCTGCCGTTCTTGCCCATGAGCGCCCTGCAGCTGGTGCTGCTGTCGCTGGTCTACGAGATCGTATGCATCGCGCTGCCGTGGGACACCGTCGACGACGCCTGGACTGCCCGTCCACGCGCCTGGGACGCTGCGTCCATCAAGGACTTTATGCTCGAGCTGGGCCCTGTGAGCTCGCTGTTTGACATCGTGACCTTTGCCGCGCTCTTCTTTGTGGTATGCCCCGCCGCCGTGGACGCGAGCTGGGCAGAGCTTGCCGCCGCGGACGACGTCGCAGGCATGGCGGCCTTTGCGGCGCTCTTCCAGAGCGGTTGGTTTGTCGAGTCCATGTGGTCGCAGACGCTCGTGATCCACATGCTGCGCTCCCCGCGTCTGCCAAGCCCGCGCGACCACGCCGCCCCCGCGCTGTGCGTGCTCACCGTGCTGGGCCTGGCGCTCGTCACCTGGCTGCCGGCAAGCCCCATCGCCGATGCACTGGGGCTCATGCCGCTGCCAACGAGCTTCTTCGCGCTGCTCATCGGCATCGTCGGCTCCTACATCGCGCTCACCCAGCTGGCCAAGCGCCGCTACATCGCCCGCCACGGCGAGCTGCTGTAGCGTTGCCAGCACCATCGTCAAGAATGCCTGGGCCGCCGCGATCCGCCCCCGCCAGTCGCAGCGGCCCAAAACAGCTAAAAAAGCCCCGTCCCAAATTAACTAGTCATTTGGTGTCCAAGACCAGAAGAAGTTAATAAGGGCCACGCGCGAGGCGGCACCGGTCTTTTTGTTGATTGAGGCGATATGACGGTAGAGCGTAGAGCGCGAAAGGAAGAGCGTTGCAGCGATATCCTGAACGCTCTCGTGCGATGCGACCAAGGCCTCCAAAATATCGCGCTCGCGCTCTGTAAGCTCAAGGGCGGCGACAAAGGCATGGAGACGTTCGTCGAGCATGAGTTCCGGCACCTCCGCGAAGGCGGGCTCGCTCTGAGCAGACACGAGGTCCGCGCCAAGATCATCGGCAGCAAACGCCAGCTCGTCGTGCACCGCAGCGTCATCGCCCCGATGCCCAGACTGCCCCAGCAGCGAAATCGCAATGCCCACAAACAGCACGAGCACCGCACCCACCGCCAGCAGCACGCTCTGGCTCGAAACAATCGCCACCGCCGGCGCCGTCACGAGCGTCGCGCAAACGACGTTGATGACACGACCCATGCACGGCCACAGATACAACCAGTGCGCGTAAACCGAAATGGCAGCAAATTTCGTCGTGAAAAACACTACGAAGAAGCCCGAACCCAGATAGAAAATCATCATGGCAGCAAGCGCATTGCCGCCATTGCCGTCGACGAGCAAGACAAAGAACGAAAGTGTGGACAGCATGGCAGTGCAAGTCATGGTGATGTTCATATACGAACGACCGTGCAGGTCAAATAGGGCGCCGGCGACCAGTGCGCTCACGCCCATCAGCAAGCGCGGCCAATCGCCCAAGTCGATGGCCCCGGCGGCGTGCGAGGTCGTGAGCCCTGCATTGAGGGCGGCAAACACACCGGTAAGGCAGGCGGTTGCGACCGTCAGACGCACCACGGCGCGCCGAAAAGCCGCCGTTGATTCAGAATCGTCTTGCCACTTGGCGCCAAATTCCGACGCATCCACCGAAAGCTCGGCGATATCGGACTCGCGCCCAACCTCAGGCCCACCGTGTAGCTTGGCGCGACGGACGTTGTGGAGCAGTACCACCTGCGCAACCGCACAGGCAACAAGAACAAACTGCTGCGGAATCCCCGCAGGCATCACCATATGGTTGAACACCTGCAGCAGAACGCCCAAAGCATACGAAAGCGCCAACACGCGCGCCAAATACGGCGTACGCGCAAAGCGTCGCGCAAAGTTGGCGTGGGCGGTCGACCCGCAGTAGCCCAGCGTGCAGAACGTCAGCAAACCGCCGACAATGAGCATCTCAAATTGAGCCGCCATCATCAACAGCAGCAACGCCGATGCCAGCAACACGCCCGCGATGTCGCTTGTCGTATCGATCGCACGGGGACGGCGGTAGTACAGAAGGGGACGCACAAGAAAGCCGATTGCGCTCGCGCCGACGATGAAGCTCTCGTAGACAACGACCTCGCTCGGCGGCACAAACTCGGCAACGCGCACGTCAAAAAGATACTCGCCAGCCAAATACGTAAAATAGAACAGCGCTAGGCATATAATCTCCCGAATGCCCCGACGCAGGTATGCGGCTGTGTCTCCCATGCCTCTCATGAATATCCCCCCCCCCCGCCGCTCAACTGTTTGAATTTCAATTTTAATAAAGAATCAGTCCCGATAACGAAGCCAAGCTCGAAATGCCGCGAATTTGACCCCAGTAGTCCACGGCGTGCAGCGTTTTTGAGCCGTCTGTCCCAGAAGGAGCACGACGTGGACTGCTTGCTCGGCAAAGAGTGTCCCCGGCGACCAGTCGTTTAAGAACGTCCCCAATGACTACCCTAGAGCTCTCAACCCTTCATCTATGGCATTTCTTTTAGCAGACCCGCCATATATAGGGGCAAATACAATATCGCCTTTCCATCCACCACGTTGTCCCGGTGAAGCACGACCGCCCGAGCCAATCCATAGTTTTCAACGCTCATCAGGCGATCGAGGGCAACGTGCTTTGTGCTGTACCTACCCGATTTGACCTCGATAGGCAAAACGACGGGGCTCCGCTTATCCTCGATAATAAAATCGACTTCTCCAACCTTGGCCGCGTTAAAGTAGAACAACGAAGAGTAGCCGCATGCGCGCAGCTCCTGGGCGACCGCATTCTCAAAAGCCTGCCCAAAGTTGATCGATTCCCGCTGCGCAACAATGGCCTCGACATCAGCGGGAGAAAAAGTAGAGAACAGCAGCCCCACATCGCTCAGGTAGAACTTGAAAAAACTGTCTTCCCGCGAGAGACCCAAGGGGAACACGGGCTCGCTCACCCTCTTAACCGGGATCGCAACGCCCGCATTAACAAGCCAGTCAAAATCAGGCTGCAAATCCAAAAATCGTTTCCGCTTGTCTATCCCGGTAACGAGAAAGCGCTTGTTCTCTTTATTGAGCTGCGCGGGCATGGCATCGTAGATCGTCCTGATCCGTTGAGCATGCGCGGGGGCTTCGGCGTACCGTGCGATATCTGCGCGATATGCTTCGAGAATGCCCTGCTGACGAGCGCGCATCGCCTGTGTATCATGAGTTGAGACGAACAGCTGAACGGCCTCAGGCATGCCACCCACAAGGACATACCGATAATACGTCTCGATCAACCGTTCATGAATAAACGGAGGCACTTGTTCCCGTTTGCGATAACAGGCACGAACGACATCCCATAATGATTCGTCGACTCCCAGAGCCCAGGAGAATTCCTCGAAATCCATGGGAAACATCTCGAGGATATCGATAGTACCTACCGGCAACGACCGAAAATGGAACGCCTCAATCCCGAGCATAGAGCCGGAGTAAATGACATCGAAACGATCGTCTTGCGCAAGATAGCGCATCCAGGTGATGGCGTCTCCGCAACGCTGCACCTCATCAAAAAACAGAAGCGTCTTTGTATCCGAAGCGATGGGCGATGAAGCCAGTGCGGTGATTCTCACAATGAGGTCATCGAGGCTCCTTGCCTCCCCTATGAGCTCGACCGCGTCGGGTCTCTCCACGAAGTCGATTTTCAGGAAGCTTCTATAGTTGTCACGGGCGAACTGCTCGACAGCGCTTGTTTTGCCAACTTGTCGAGCACCGGTAATAAGCAGTCCCTGCCCGGTTTTAGTCTGTTTCCAGCTTTCAATTTTCTCGATTATTTTACGCTTGAGCATAACTTGCCTCCCTTTTCCTATTTTAACTGGGATAACTGCAAAATTCCAATTGAGTATTTATATATTTCAACATAATCTCAATTGGAATTGACCTCTATTGAACATTTTTTAGAAAGCGTTGATCGAATTTCCGACAGCGGGTGAGGCCATAACCAACCTGTCTCTCGAGAAGAGCCCCCCCCCACAAGGAGTGTCCCCAGGTGCCGGCAGAAAGGAACGTCCCCAAGTGCCAACTGGCAAAGAGTGTCCCCGGCGACTAGTCGTTTAAGAACGTCCCCGATGACTTCCCAAAATGGGCCTTGTGTCCCAGTTGTGGAGACTTCTTGAGCCGCTTGGGTATCGTGAAAGGCTGCATACTCGCCCATCATCAAAAGTGACACACGCTACCTGTTGATGGGAGGCAGCCATGGGCTTCTTTGACAAGATGTTCGAGAAGAAAGAGTGCGCGATTTGCGGTACCGAGCTGGGACTTCTAGGTAAGACCAAGATCAACGAAGGCTACCTGTGCAAAGAGTGCGTCGGCAAGCTCTCCCCCTTCTTTGACGGTTATCGTTCCAGCACCGCGGACGATATCCGCGAGCAACTCGCCTACCGCGAGGCCAATGCCGAACGCCTGGCGTCGTTCAACCCCACGCGCACACTCTCGGCCGGGCGCACCAATATTATGCTCGATGAGGACGCGGGCCTGCTGATCATCACTTCGCAGAGCCGCTGGCGCGATGCCAATCCCGACATCATCGAGTTCTCGCAGGTACTCGGCTGCGATATGGATATCGACGAGCACCGCACCGAGATCTATCGCGAGACCAAGGACGGCGAGCGCGAGAGCTACAACCCGCCGCGCTACGACCTGGATTACGACTTTAATCTGACCATCCACGTCAACACGCCGTACTTTACCGAGATCAACCTGCGCGTGAACGACTCCACCATCGATCAGCGCGGCTCCATCGAATATCGCGAGGCCAAGCGCCAGGCAACCGAAGTCCGCGATGCGCTGGTGCAGCTGCGCCAGGAGACGCGCGACAGCGTCGTGGCCGCCAAAGCCCCCAAGACCGCGGTGACCTGCCCCTTCTGCGGAGCCACCACCATTCCCGATGCCAGCGGGCGCTGCGAATACTGCGGCGGCGCCATCGGCGCATAGCCTCCGGCAGCGAAAGGACCGATCATGGCCTTTGAGAGCATCAACTATCAATGCCCCGCGTGTGGCGGCCCCCTTCACTTTGCCAGTGCCGAGCAAAAGCTCGTCTGCGACTACTGCGATTCTCGTTTTGAAGTCGAAGAAGTCGAGGCCCTCTATCGCGAGCGCCAGGACAAGGCAGATGCCAAAGCCGATGCAGCAGCCGCAACGCCCAAGCCCGTCGCCGACGACGCGGTGCAGGAACTCGCCCAAAACGCCGGCTACATCTGCTCGTCGTGCGGCGCCGAGCTCGTGTCCGACGGCACCGTCGCCGTCACCACCTGCCCGTACTGCGGCAACTCCGCCGTGGCGCCCGGCCAGCTCTCTGGCGACTTCTCGCCCGACCTGGTGATTCCGTTTAAGCTCGGGCGCGATGACGTCACGGCCGCACTCAAGGAACACTACAAGGGCAAGATCTTGCTGCCCAAGAGCTTTGTCACCGGCAACCACATCGACGAGGTCCAAGGTGTCTACGTGCCGTTTTGGCTCTACGGCGCCCGCGTTGACGGCGAAGTGTACTTTGACGCGACCAACGAGACCGTGACCGAGGAATCCGACCGCACCGTCACGACCACCGACCACTACGATGCCTATCGCAAGGGCAATATCTCGTTTAAGCGCGTGCCCGTCGACGGATCATCCAAGATGCCCGACGGCCACATGGACGCCATCGAGCCGTTTGACTACGACGCACTGCGTCCGTTCTCGGTCGCATATATGCCCGGCTACATCGCCAACCGTTACGACGAGGACTGCGAGACCTGCAAGGCGCGCGCCGAGCGCCGTATGGAAGAAAGCACAATCTCGGCCCTGCGCGAGACCGTCGTCGACGAATACGACGATGCCACGGTCGAAAGCAAGCAGCTCGACTACACCTGGGAAGACAGCGACTACGCCCTGTTCCCCGTCTGGATGCTCTCCACCTCGTGGAACGGCAAGAGCTACCTGTTTGCCATGAACGGCCAGACCGGCCGCTTGGTCGGCGAGCTCCCCTGCTCCAAGCCCAAGCTCGTCATCGCCTCGGTGCTGTTCTTTATGATCGGATTTATCCTCTCCCAGATTCTCTTTATGGGGGAATACGCCTTCGATCCGGATTACCTCACCTTTGATATCGAGGGCATCCTCATCAATATCATCGCGCCGCTGATCATCGTGATTATCGGAGACGTGCTACTGGTAGGCCAGCTCAAGACGGCCAACGAAGCAACCTGTGCCGATGAGTATTGTGGCGAGCTCGACCTGACCGAGAAACACGACACCTTCAGCCACACCGAGACCACCGTTGTCATGAAAGACGACAAGGACGACTAAGCAATCCAACCAATACCACCCGGCCTTTGACGAGAAAGGAAGATCACCATGGGACTCTTGAAAGCTGGATTGGGAGCTGCCGGCGGCGTCATGGCCGACCAGTGGAAGGAATTTATCTACTGCGAATCGATGCCTGCTGACGTCTTGGCCTGCAAGGGCAGCAAACGTACCGGTGGCCGCAGCTCCAACACGCGCGGCGAGGACAACGTCATCTCCAACGGCTCGGTCATCGCCGTCAACGACGGACAAGGCATGCTCGTGGTGCAAAACGGCAAGATCATCGAAGTCGCGCTGGAGCCCGGCGAGTTCGTCTTCGACACCGGCAGCGAGCCGAGCGTCTTTAGCGGCAACCTGGGCGACTCCATCAAGGAGACCTTCGCCAATATCGGTAGCCGCTTTACCTTTGGCGGCGACGCGGGCAAGGACCAGCGCGTCTACTTCATCAACACCAAGGAGATCATCGGCAACAAGTACGGCACCGCCTCGCCCGTGCCCTTCCGCGTGGTCGACAACAATATTGGCCTGGACGTCGACATCTCCGTGCGCTGCAACGGCGAATATTCGTACCGCATCACCAACCCTCTGCTGTTCTACACCAATGTGTGCGGCAACGTGACCGATAGCTACACGCGCGACAAGATCGACAGCCAGCTTAAGTCCGAGCTGCTCACCGCCCTACAGCCCGCCTTTGCCAAGATCTCGGAGATGGGCATCCGCTACAGCGCCATCCCCGGGCACACCACCGAGCTCGCCCGTGCGCTCAACGAGGTCCTCTCCGCCGACTGGCGCGACCTGCGCGGCGTCGAGATCGTGAGCTTTGGCGTCAACTCCATCGCCGCCTCGCAAGAAGACGAGCAGATGATCAAGGACCTGCAAAAGGCCGCGGTCATGCGCGACCCCACGATGGCGGCAGCCAATATCGCCAGCGCCCAGAGCGACGCGATGCGCGCGGCAGCGGCCAACCCCAACGGCGCGATGGCCGGCTTTATGGGCATGGGCATGGCAGGCGGCATGGGTGGCATGAACGCCAGCCAGCTGTTCGCCGCCGGCCAGGCGCAGCAACAGGCCGCACCGCAACCGGCACCTGCCCCCGCCCCGGCACCGGCTCCCGCCGCCGCGCCTGCGGCCGGCACGTGGACCTGCAGCTGCGGCGCCACCAACACCGGCAAGTTCTGCCCCGAGTGCGGCAGCCCCGCACCTGCCCCGACACCGGCCAAGTGGTTCTGCCCCAACTGCGGTAGCGAAAACGGCGGCAAGTTCTGCAGCAACTGCGGAACGCCCAGGCCCTAGCCCCTCTATCTGGTAATTGGCGGGGGATCCGCCGCCCCCGCTCCTGCTTCTATGGGTTTCGTTCGATTAAGGAGGACACCATGAAGACAACGTTCAAAAAGTCCGTACTCGCATTCCTGACATGCGTCCTGGCGCTCGCCTTTGCCCTGACGGGCTGCAGCGGTGGCGGCGGCAAGGATCCCAAGGCCAACTTCGTCGGCAGTTGGGAGCTCTCGGGAGGAACCCTGGAGGGCGAAGAGCTGACCGATGAGTACATGGATATGCTCGAGGAGTGGGGCCTCCGCGCCATCCTGATCCTCGATGAGGACGGCACAGGCAACCTCGACCTGTTCCTTGAGGTTATCGACCTGAAATGGGAGGCTAAGGACGCCACCACCGCAACCATCACCGCCGAAGGTGAGTCGCAGGACATGAAGCTCGAGGACGGCAAACTCGTCCTCAAGATGGACGATGACAAACTCATCTTCACCAAGTCCGACAAGGATCTGTCCGGCACGGTGAAGAAGGATCGCGAGGCTGCCGAAAAGGAAGATGAGATCGATGAGGCCGTCGAAGACGACGACGTCCAGAGCGTCGAAATCTCCCCCGCCGTCACCGTCGCCGATGACGATCTGTGCACCATCACCATCACCGAGAAGTTCAAGGACGACTGGGGCGACATCGGCTTTGTCATCAACATCACCAACAAGAGCGACAAGGACCTGACCTTCTACGCTCCCAGCGGTAAGACCAACGTCAACGGCACCATGAAGGAACCCTGGTTCTCGGCTCACCTGATGCCCGGCACCAACGCCACCGAGGAATTCACGTTCTCGAGCGGCGAGCTCGATAGCCTCGACGACCTGGTCAACACGACCATCGGCATCGACGCCTACCTGACCGATTCCTACGAGGACGTCGCCTCCTACAGCGCAACCATCGCGTAACGGCATGTAACATCAGCCGCGGATTGGCGGACACATCCGCGCACACCAGACGGGGCCGCAGGAGTTAATCCTGCGGCCCCGTCGCTTTTATGCCGATGCGTACCGAGCGTTAGCGCTCCATGTTGGGAACAATGCTGCCCTCCGTTACCGCGTGCACGGCCAGGCGCATGATGTTGTCGTAGCCGGTCTTGTTGAGAATCTCCGAGATGCGGCGCTTGATGGTGCCCTCGCTCATAAACAACTCGGCCGCGGTCTCGCGACGGCTCTTGCCTTCGCAGGCAAGGCGCAAAATCGACAACTCAACGTCGTCGAGCGCCGCCGTGCCCGAAAAGATGCTTTCGGGCGGCTTGGGAAACGTGCAATAGCCCGCCAGCGTGGAGCGCATCACGGCAAAGAGCTCATCGATGCCGACGTTCTTGTACACAAAGCTGTCGACGCCTGCCTCGCGCGCCTGATCCACAAACGTAATCTCGGGCATGCCCGTCATGATAATGACGCGGCACTCGGGCAGCTGCTCTTTGATGCGCGCCGCCGCCACGATGCCGTTGGAATCGTGCTCGGTGCACACGTCCATCAAAATCATGTCCGGATGCTCCTTGAGCGCGACGTCCAAGGCATCTGAGGCATCGGCGATGGCGGCAACAACGGTCATGTCGGGCTGGTCCCCAACGGAGCGCGCGAGGCTCTCGCGCAGGATGGCCTGGTCTTCGACGATAAGGATACGAATCATGAGCTTCTCCTTTGGACCGTTGCGTTGGAGTTCAGCGGAATGGACACCGCAAGCGTAAAGGGCGGGGCGGCATGGACCTCCAGGCTGCCGCCCAGATTTTGCGCGACACGCCTCATACCAGGAATACCCGTTCCCTCGCGATACGATACGGGAGCAGGCGCGCCGTCATTTGATACCGTCATGTGGGCAATGGCACCGCCATCCGACCCCTCCTGCCACAAGCGCACATGGACCCGATGCGCCTGCGCATGCTTGGTGGCGTTGGTCGAGGCCTCGCGGATAATCTGCGAAAAGGCGGCGGCGACACGCGCGTCCTCAGGCAGCGCACCCTCAACATCGATCTGCACGCTCACCAGGCCAAAAGCATGGACGATATCGCCCAGTTGCTCTGCCGGTTCGGTGTCGCCCCCGCTGCGCAGATCGGCAGCGATTGAGCGCAGCAGCGGGTCGATCTGCTCGAGCGACTCGTCGTCCAAGCGCCCCTCCTCCAAATAGCGATGAAGGATTGATAGGCGCTGGCCGATCACATCGTGAACGCGGGCGCGCATGCGCAGATAGGCCGCATTGTCGGCAACTTTTTTGACTTCTTCGATCTGGGCCTGGAGCTCTTGGCCCGCAAGCTCAAGCAGGTGGTTGGCTTGCGCCAAACGATCGTGAGCATGCGCGTACTCTGTTACATCCAAACCGATAATGCGCTCGAAGAGGCGGCCAGAAACCATAACGTCATCGTGCACAAACAAGCGAATCTCGGCGGGAGAAACCTCGACCACAACGCGCGCCTCACCAAAGCGGTCCAAATTGATGCGCACGCGGCTCTGGCTGCTTTCGGGCATTTGCATGCTGAGCTTGCGCAGGTCGTTCCATGTACCGCTCATATCGCCTAGGTCGGTGGGCATATGAAGCTCCACCAGGTTTTTGCGCATGCAGCGGTTCATGAGCAGTGGACGGCCCCTCGAGTCCAGATACAGGATGCCCACGGGAATCACGTTGATGGTTTCAATCGTCGAGAACGCGGTGATATCCTCTTGGCGGCTACGGACGTCCATCAAGAGCGCCGCGACGGAACGGAACAGGAAGAACGCTCCCTCTGCGATAAGGACAACGGCCCACACCGAGCCCATGGCAAAAACCACCGGCGGTGTCACGGCGCCAACAAGCAGCAGCTCGGCCAGCATGACAGGGCGACGATAGTGCACCATGAGGACCACGCCATAGGCAAAGATCGCGGCATTGAGCCACAGCACTCCGCCCATTGCCCTGGCGCAAACGTCAAGCGGCGCCACCAGATACGAGCCAGACGACGCGAATAAGATGAGCGCCGAAATCATCAGGTGAAGCACAAGGCTCGTCTCGTAGGCGCAAATCACCTTACAGTTATAGGACGAGCGGCGCGATGCGATGAGCGGGACGTGGATCATCTGCAGACACGCAGCCAGGGCAAAGACAACATCGAGCGCAACGATTTGGGGAAGGATGAACGAAATCTGCATCGTCACTCACCCGCCCTCGGCATCAAGACGATCATGCGCAGCTGGCCGGGCTCGCCCTCAAGGCGGTATGCCACGTTGCGCCCTTGCAGAGCGCTTTCGAGCTCTTGCGCAGCGGGCGTCTGCGAAAGATCTTCATCATCGTTGGAAAAAAGCGTGGCGCGCAGCTCGACACTGCACCGGTCATGGTCGCCCAAGTGATACATAAGCGCCGGATGGTCGGTGGTGTAGGCAAAAAACGCAAAGTCATACACGCAGTCGTACAGGGTGCTTACCGTACTGGCGTGCATCGGGCGCCGTATGGCGATAATCGAGGCGCAATCGACATCGATGGTGCGCAGGTCACTTGCGAGCTCGTTGGCGATGAGCTGAATGCGGTCGCGGTCAAAACCGCTCTCCCCGTGCTGTGCCAACGTGAGCGACCCCTTGCGTTTGCAATAGGCGACGAGCATCTTGGCGCGCTGCAGCATGCGGTAACGCTCGTGCGAAGATGCCTCATCGGTCAACGGCGGCAGCGAGCTCAACAGGTCGTACATCTCTTCGAACGCGCGGGCAAGCGCCTGGTCCACGTCTTGGACCAGCAAGGTCTCGGCCTCTTGATCTGCCAGATGCGTCTTAAGGTCGTAGTCGGCGGCGAGCAGCTCGTTTTGGCGCTGCAGCTCCATGCGACGATGCGCCAGCTCGCGATTGAGCTCGTTGAGCTCCGAGACGTCCTGGGCAAGCAGGGCCGATCCGCCCAGCAGTGGAAAGGCACGGTACATTACATCGGGATCGGACGCCACGGCAAAGGCATGGGCATGCCCGTGTTCCTGGGCCCGCAGCTCTTCGCACACGCCCGCCGGCATTGGCTTTGACACCGGTGTGGCATAGACTTCCTGCAGGTCGCGCGTTAGAACTTTGAGGTCGAGCGGCAAGGTATCGAAGATGCCAGCAATGTCGTGATATGACGGAATGACACCGCAATCGAGACAGATTTCCATCGCCACCACGCACAGGACGCAATAGACGAGCGAAAAGTTGAGCCTCCATGCCCAGGGCACGCGCAGAGCATACGAGATGGCAAAGAATGCGCCACCCAGCAGTACGAGCGCCGCCGTGCCCGAGAAACGCTGGATGCGAAAGGACGAGGACCGGCCCACCAGGATAAAAAAGGCAACGAAGTTAAAGGCTGTCCATACCAGAACGGTACCGTAGCCCCAACCATATGTGTAATCGTTGCTCCAGGTTCCACTCGATCGATCGAAATGGAAGACCTGCTGATGAACATCGTTAGTAAGCACAAAGCCGATAAGCAGGACAGCCATGACCCACAAAACGGTGCGGTACCGACGCCCCATACGATGCTGTTCCAAACCCGCGAGGCGCAGACCGCACAGCTGGTAGATCAGCGGAATGAGCGTCATGGGCACGTAGTACAGGTACCACAGCACGGTGGCATAGAACGGCGTGAACGACTTATATTTGAGGATGACCTCGATCATCCACAGGGCACAAATGGCGGCGATGGCAACAAGGCGGCGGCGCAAGACGTAGTCCAAGCAGCGTAGGTACGCCAACACACCCCAGATTGAAAATGCAATTGCGGCGACAAGCAGCGGGAGAGAGCTCGAGTGGACGAGCGCATCCACGACCTCTTCGGACACCTCGCTATAGGCGGGCACGGTGTTGGAAAGCTTGGGGTCGGAGGCAAACAGTGCCGGCAAGACTGCCAAAAGCATAAGGAACAGCGCGGTAATGGCGCCGGCGATAACAAAGACGCGGTGGCGATACACGCCATGCGATATGCCAACAAGGAATCGCGGCATGGCGAAGAGCCTGCCGCCCCTAAGATCCGCCACGGGCGCGGATCGGGCGGTCGCGTGGCCGATATGTCGCTCGCGGGTACCCATAGTGCTTTTAGTGTACCGACAGGCGGGCCCAAAAAGCGGGCCACATGTCCCAAAATCCGCCGACGGCGAGGGACGTCGCCAGCGACTAGTCGTTTAAGAACGCCCCCAATGACTAAGACAAAACGAGCGAGGATTTTTGGACGCCCAAATGGCGAGAGTGGATAATCTCCCACTTTGAGCCCACAAACAGGCTAAAAACGGGAGATTATCCACTCTCATTCTGCGGGCACTCATTTAAGTACGTCCCCAATGAGTGCTTTCACTTCTTAACAAAACGCCCGGCGGGCATTAACTGCTCGCCGGGCGTTTTGGTTAGGAGGCTATGGTTGTTGGGAAGCCTTAGGCCAGGTCCTCGCCGTTCGTCTCGATGACGTGTTTGTACCAGTCGAAGCTCTTCTTTTTGGAACGCTTGAGGGTGCCGTTGCCCGCATCATCGCGGTCGACATAGATAAAGCCGTAGCGCTTGGACATCTCGCCCGTGCCGGCAGACACCAGGTCGATCGGGCCCCAGGTGGTGTAGCCCAGCAGGTCAACGCCGTCCTCGGTCACCGCATCGCGCATCGCGGCGATATGCTGGCGCAGGTAGTCGATACGGTAGTCGTCGTTGATGGAGCCGTCCTCCTCGACAACGTCCTTGGCGCCCAGACCGTTCTCGACCACGAACAGCGGCTTCTGATAGCGGTCGTACAGGTCGTTGAGGGTGATGCGGAAGCCCAGCGGATCGATGGCCCAGCCCCACTGGCTCTGCTGAAGATACGGATTCTTGGCGCCGGCGAAGGCGTTGCCCTGGGTCTTCTCGACGTCGGGATTGTCAGCGCCCGCGGAGCAGCGGGTGCTGTAGTAGCTAAAGCTGATGAAGTCGACGGTGTTGTCGGCCAGGATCTCGCGGTCCTCGTCGGTCATGCCCACATCGATGCCCAGGCGCTCGAGCTTCTTGACGGCATAGGCCGGGTAATAGCCACGGCTCTGGACGTCGACGAAGAAGTAGTTGTCCTGGTTGTCGAGCTGGGCCTGGCGCACATCGCCCGGGCGACAGCTGTAGGGGTAGTAGGTGCCGGCAGCGAGCATGCAGCCAATCTTGACCTCGGGGTCGATCTCGTGGGCGATCTTGGTGGCCCAAGCGCTGGCGACGAGCTCGTTGTGGGCGGCCAGGTACTCGACGGCCTCCTTGTTCTCGCCCTCCTCAAAGACCAGGCCGGCACCCATAAACGGCAGGTGCAGGATCATGTTGATCTCGTTAAAGGTGAGCCAGTACTTCACCAGGCCCTTGTAGCGGGTGAAGATCGTGGTGGCCAGGTTCTTGTAGAAGTCAATGAGCTTGCGGTTGCGCCAGCCGCCGTACTCCTTGATGAGGTGAATGGGGCAGTCGAAGTGCGTGATGGTCACGAGGGGCTCGATGCCGTACTTTTGGCACTCGCGGAACACGTCTTCGTAGAAAGCCAGGCCGGCCTCGTTGGGCTCGGTCTCGTCGCCGTTGGGGAAGATGCGGGTCCATGCCAGGCTCATGCGGAAGGTCTTAAAGCCCATCTCGGCAAAGAGGGCGATGTCCTCCTTGTAGTGATGGTAGAAATCGATGCCGGTCTGCGCGGGATAGTAATAGCCGTCCTCGAAGTCGAGCATCTTGCGCTGGCCGGAGACCACCGCGAAGCGCTCGGAGCCGTGCGGGGCCACGTCCACGTTGGCCAGGCCGCGGCCATCCACGTCGTAGGCGCCCTCGCACTGGTTGGCGGCCGTCGCGCCGCCCCACAGGAAGTCTTTACGGAAAGCCATGCATCGGTCCTTTCATACGCTGCTTGTCGTGGTTTCAGTATCCCCCACAAACAGCGCGCCGCTCAACGACAACGGCGCAGGTCGACACTTCTTTTCGCACGCAGGCGCCCAGCAGCCGCCCGAGCCTGACACTTTCTGATACCCAACCACCACAAAGGGGACAGGCACCTTTGTGGTGGTTGGAGACCGGTTTGTCTCGATCTGTAACGGAAAGGCCGTCAAAACCGGGTCAGATGTTACAGATTGAGATTATTCGGGAGGCTCCGCTCGTTTGTCTCGATCTGTAACAGGTAGAGACGATTCTGCCTGCTAGATGTTACAGATTGAGACAGACGGAAATCTGACCGCCCGCCTCAATAGGAAAAAAAGGAAAAAATAGGAAAGAAAGGAAAGGAGTCGTACAGATGTTCTATATAGACAAACCACCGCAAAGGGGGCAGGCACCTTTGTGGTGGTCTCATCAGTTGCGGTGAAATAGTTCTTGTTTTTGGCACCGCACCCCTAAACAGGAACTATTCCACCGCAAGTTAGTGGGGCTAGTCGCAGGTGATGTCGAGGTTCTTGCCGGTGAGGCCTACGTAGCCGCCCTCGGCAGCCTTGGGGCTATCGGCGTGGCAGAGAACCCACTTATCGGCCTTCCAGTAGCAGTAGCTGTCACCGGCGGCGGGCATATCGGCTGCAGCCTCGGGGCGCGGGCCGTTGGTGCCTGCGGGCAGGGCAACCATCACTTGGAAGCCGCCGTCGTCGACCATGCAGGGCGTGTAGTGGAGCGTGGTGGCGTAGACCTCGACGAGCGTGCCGGCCGGCGCGCGGAAGGCCTTGACCTGCGCGGTGTCGAGCTTACCGTCGACGATCTGCTCGCGCTTGGCCAGCAGCAGGATAAAATCGCGGGCGCCCAGGTTAAACTCGCTGGCGCGGTGATACTCCAGGCAATTGAGCTTCGTGTTATGGCCGTTGCACCAGCCCAGCTGGAAGGGGCGGCCGCCGTACATGAGCAGACCGAGCGTGTCGGCGCCTTCGACCTGCTCCAGCTCGGGCGCGGAGGCCACATACTTGCTACCCTCGGGGATGGGCGTGGCGGAAAGCGCCTCGACGAGTGGGGCGGTCAGGTTGGAGGGCACGTCGTCCCACACGCGGCCGTAGGACTTGAACTCGGGATCGGTAACAGAGTAGATATGCATGTTCACTCCTGTTCGTAGTTGTGACTATACGAACATTCTAGAACAAACGCATACTATTTTGAGCATTCGATGCGAAAAAGCGCCCCGCAAAGAGCAGAGGCGCTTCTGTTGCAAACGTTATTCCCGCGGGCAGCGTTATGCCTGCTGATAGTGCAGGTGTTTCCCGTCGATATCGGCCAGGTCGCGGTCGAGGTAGCGGCGCGCGAGCCAGTTTGCCATGGGAAGGTTCTGGTCCAGGTAGTTGCCGCACTCCTCGGGAGCGGCACCGGGGACATCGCCCTCAAAGTCGGCGACGAACTCAAAGAGCTCGCGCACGAGCGGCAGGATCTCCTCGCTCGTCACCTCGCCAAACACGACCAGGTAAAAGCCCGTGCGGCAGCCCATGGGGCCAAAGTAAACGATACGGCTCGACCACTCGGCATGATTGCGAAGGAAGGTCGCACCCAGGTGCTCGATGGTGTGGCACTCAGCCGTGTTCATGACCGGCTCTTTATTGGGCGTGGTCAGACGCAGGTCAAAGGTGGTGACGGCAGCGCCGGTCGCCGGATCGCGGTCGATGCGACTCACGTATACGCCGGGCTCAAGCAGCAGATGATCGACAGAAAAGCTCGCAATGCGCTCCATGGCAGATCCTCTCGATAGTCAATTTGGGACGGGGCTCTTTTAGCTGGTTCGAATGGTCACACCAATCATACCAGTCAAAAAAGCCCCGTCCCAAATTAGCCACCTGGGACGAGGACCGATGATTATTTGATCCCCGTCCCAGAAAAATCATGCTAGGCGGTGTACGAGATAGTCGCGGCCACTGCATGGCGCCAGCCGGCGATCTTTTTGTCTCGCTCGTCGGCGGGCATGGCAGGCTCCACGATGCCGCGGGCACCGTAGACGTCGACCACGTCGCGCGTGTACATGCCCAGCGCAATGCCGCAGGCCCAAGCCGCGCCCAGGCCGCTCATCTCGTCGTTGCTCGCGATGCGGATGGGCGAGCCCACCAGGTCGCTCTCAAACTGCATCAGGTACGCATCGCGCGTGGGACCGCCGTCAACGCGAAGCTCGGCCAACGCCGCACCCGAATCCTCGACCATCGCGTCGATCACGTCGAAGATCTGATAGGCGATCGACTCGTCGGCGGCCTTTACGAACTCCGCGCGACCCGTGGTGCGCGTCATGCCAAAGACGCAGCCCTCGGCGTCGCTCGCCCAGTGCGGCGCACCCAGGCCGGTAAACGCCGGCACAAAGTAGACGCGGCTCGCCGGGCTGGCGGCATAGCACAGGTCGGTGACCTCTTCGGGGTTATTGATGAGCTCCAGGTCGTCGCGCAGCCACGTCTTGACGGCGCCGGCGTAGCTCACGTTGCCCTCGAGCACGTACTCGGTCACGCCGTCCATGCGCCACGCAAGTGAGCTCGAAAGCCCGTGCGAGCTGGCGACGAACTCGTCGCCGACGTTCATCATGACCGAACTGCCGGTGCCATACGTCGCCTTGGCCATGCCGCGGCTGTGGCAGCCCTGTGCAAACAAGGCCGCATGGCTGTCGCCGAGCACGCCGTGCACAGGCACGGGCGCCGGCAAAAAGCCGCCCAGGTCCGTTGTACCGAACAGGCCGTCGGAATCGGTCACCTGCGGCAGGCAGGCAGTGTCGATGCCAAAGGCCTCGCACACCGGCTCGCTCCAGCAGCCGCGGCGCAGGTCAAAGAGCTGCGTACGGCTGGCGTTGGACCAGTCGCAGCGGAACTCGGCGCCGCCCGTGAGCGTCCAGACCACCCAGGCGTCAATCGTGCCAAGGCAAAGCTCGCCCGCCGCAGCGGCCTTAGCAGCCGCCGGCACGTTTGCGAGAATCCAGGCCATCTTGCCCGCCGGATAGTAAGGCGAGAGCACCAGGCCCGTCGTGTCGCGCACCAGCTCGGTCACGCCCTCGCGGGCGGCCAGCTCGTCACACAGTTCACGGGCGCGGGCGCACTGCCACACCACGGCGTCGCACAGCGGCTCGCCCGTCGCACGGTTCCAGGCAACGGTGGTCTCACGCTGGTTGGAAATGCCAATGCCGGCGACGTCGGCCGGGTCGACCCCGGTCTCCTCCACCACGGCGCGCGCCACGGCCAGAACGTTGGCCGCGATCTCGGCCGGATCATGGCTCACCCAGCCGGCCTCGTTGACGATCTGGCGATGCGCGCGGTCGGCACGATGAATCAGATGGCCGCCCTCGTCCACCAGCAGCGCCTTGGTGCCCTGCGTGGACTGATCGATTCCGATGATGTAGTTGCTCATGTACTCTCCCATTCCTTCCGCCAAAGCAAAGACAGCCCGGCGAACAAGGAGCGAGCGGCCGCCAAGTGCCGCAGATTGCCGTGAAAGAGGAGCGCCGCGTACTTTGTGTACGCAAGCGACGGTTTGAACGGCAAGGTGCGGTGCTTGGCGGCCGCGCAGCGTCTGTTTCTACTAGTTGCCGAGGAAGTCGGCGACCGTCTTGGCAATACCTTCGCCGGTGAGGCCATAGTGCGTGAAGACCTCGGGCGAGGTGCCGGTGATGACCGGCGCGTCGGGCAGGCTCAGACACTTGACCGGACGCGGGCAATGCTCGCCCACCACCTGCGCGACCATAGAGCCCAGACCGCCGAAGGGGCTGTGCTCCTCGACGGTCACGACGGCGCGCGTGGCACCGGCGGCCTCAATCACGGCCTCGGCGTCGAGCGGCTTGACGCAGTACATGTCGAGTACCGTTGCCGAGATGCCCTGCTCGGCCAGCAGGTCGGCAGCGTCCACGGCATGGCGGACCATCTCGCCGGTAGCGACGAGCGTTACATCGGTGCCGCGGCGTACCCAGGTGGCGCGATCCATCTGGAACGGGCACTCGTCCTCGGTGTACACGTCCTCGACCGGGTTGCGGCCCACGCGGATGTAGGCCGGTTTGTTATCGGCGACCAGGGCCCGCACGAGCTCGGCGGTCTGGAAGCGGTCGCTCGGCAGATACACGCGCATGTTGGGAATCGCGCTCATGGCGGCGATATCCTGCGCGGAGTGATGGCTCATGCCCAAAGCGCCGTAGGACACGCCGCCCGAGATGCCGATGAGCTTGACGTTGGTGTTGGAGTACGAAACGTCGACCTTGCACTGCTCATACGAACGCGTGGTCACAAAGGACGCCGGCGAGGCGGCCCAGGCCTTCTTGCCGCACGAGGCCATACCGGCGGCGATGCTCACCAGGTCCTGCTCGGCGATGCCGACCTCAATGGACTGCTGGGGATACTGGTCAAAGAACGGCGTGAGCGATGCAGAGCCGCGGGAGTCGGAACACAGGACGACGATGTCCTTGTCAGTTGCGGCGGCCTCGAGCAGCGTGTCGCAGATAACCTTGCGGTTGGCGATCTTGTTAGCCATTGATAGCCTCCTTATGGGCAGCGAAATCGGCGATAATCTGGGCATATTCCTCATCGTTGGGCAGGTGATGATGCCAGGCGGCCTTGTCCTCCATAACCGGCGAGCCGTAGCCCTTCACCGTGTTGAGGATGATGACCGTGGGCTTACCCTTGGTCTCGGCGGCCAGCGTCAGCGCGGCGTCGATGGCCTGGACGTCGTTGCCCGGAATGGACAGCACGTTCCAACCGAAGGCGGCCCAGCGCTCCTCCTGCGAATCCTGCTTCATGACGTCCTCGGTGCTACCGCTGATCTGCAGGCGGTTGCGGTCCACGAGCGCGCACAGGTTATCGAGCTGGTAGTTGCCGCCGCTCATGGCGCCCTCCCAGACCGAGCCCTCGGCAAGCTCGCCGTCGCCCATGATGGTGTAGACGCGATAGTCGCGGCCGTCCATCTTGCCGGCGAGCGCCATGCCCACGGCCACGGGCAGGCCGTGACCCAGCGAGCCCGAGTTCATCTCGATGCCCTTGAGCTTGTTGTTGGGGTGGCTGATGTAGGGGCTGCCGAACTTGGAGAAGCGGGCCTTGACGTCGTCGAGGTCAAGATAGCCCTCGTGGCAGAGCACCGCGTAGTAAGCCTCCATGGCGTGGCCCTTAGAGAGCACGAAGCGGTCGCGGTTGGGATCGTCGACGGTCTCGGGCGAAATGTTGAGGTGGTTGGCATAGAGGGTCATGAGGGCGTCAATCACCGACATGTCGCCGCCGATGTGGCCGCCGGCGCCAGCCATGATGATATCGACGCAATCGCGGCGAAGGTCCCAACGCAGGGACTCAAGCTCTTCGATAGTTGCCATTTCTACTCTCCTCGCAGGTAGGCTTTGACGTCTTCTTCAATCGGGTCGTATAAGTCGGGGGCAATGCCGATGTACTTGCACGCCTCGTAGAGCACCGGCACCACGTTGGCGTGAATGGCGACGCAGTGGTGGATGTAGGGACCCTCGACGATCTTGGCCTCGAGGCGCTTGAGGTTGTCGACCTCGACCCACAGGTAGGTGCCCATGCCGGCCGGGCCGTCGATGCCGCGGGCGTTGCCCAGTAGCAGCGAGTACTCGCCGTTGTCACCGTCAAAGCGGGCAAGGGTGAGGTCGCCGTGCTTGGCCTCGGCCGTCAGCGCGCCGGGGTGATCGAAAGCCAGCGGGTAGGTGAGCTTGGGCTTGACGGCCGCGCAGCTGCAGGGCCAGGGGCCGCAATGCTGCAGCAGCTCGCCGTTCTCGTTATCGGGATGGCGCACGGTCCAGTCGGCGAACATGCCGCGGTGACGGCCCAGGTCGGCGGCCTCGACCATCAGCGCGGTGATGGCGCCGTGGATATCGGTCTCGCATACGATAGGAATGCCCATCTCGTTGAGGATGGCGTTGGCGGCGCAGGGCATAATGCCCAGCTCGTCCTGCAGAGCGTTCCAGCACTGAATGGCACCGGCGTTGCAGCCATACTTCTCGACCAAGCGCTTCATGGCGATGGCAAGACCGGCGACCGCAGGGACCTTGTCCTCGGGGATGCAGATCTCAAAGCTGTCGTTGATGTGGGCAAGCATGGCGGCCATGGCCTGCTCGTCGGCCTGGGCGTCGCGCACAGCCTGGACAAGTTCGGTCATGGGGATAGGCGAAAGCTGGATGTTGAACTTCTCGAGCAGCTCGCCCTCGTTGCACATGGTCGACCAGAAGTCGAATGGACGGGTGGCCATCTGCAGGATGCGGGTGTGCTTGAAGGTCTTGACCACGTTGCAAACGGCCAAAAAGTCCCAAACGCCGCGCTCGAACTCGGGGTCGGTCAGGCGGCAGTTGGTCATGTAGGTGAAGGGAACCTGGAAGCGGCGCAGGACCTTGCCGGTGGCGAACAGACCGCACTGGCTATCGCGCAGGCGCGTGCCGTCGGGCTCGGGGCGCTCGTCGCGCGGGCCCCACAGCAGCACGGGCAGGCCGAGCTCGCGGGCAAGGCGAGCGCAAACGTACTCGGTGCCAAAGTTGGCGTGGCACAGCATAATGCCATCGACGCCCTCGGCGCGGAATTTCTTGACGATAGGCTCAATGTGGCTGTCGTCGAACAGCAGGCCCTCGTCATTGATGTCGTCGATATCCACGATGTCGACGCCGATCTCGCGCAGGCGATCAGCCGTCAGGCCGCGATACTTGATTGCGTCCGGCGCGCTAAAGATGCTGCGGCGCGTGGGCACAAAGCCGAGCTTGATCTTGTCCATGTACGTCCTCCCCTAATCACATGTTCAGTAAACAGACGCATGTTTCGTTTTGTTCTGTTTACTAAATGTTTTACTCTTTTGTTTAATAGTCTAGCGCGAAAGTCCCGTAAACGGTAGAGAAATCAGCCTAAACGGTATGTAAACAAACTGAACATACAAGGGAAACAAAAAGAGGGCCCCGAAGGACCCTCTCTTAGTAGCGTTAGATATGGCTGCCTTAGCGAGCTTTGCCGCCCTGCGCCCCGGCGTTTTCTTCGCCTAGATCTCGCACACGCTCTGGCGCTCGACAAAGTAGGTCGACACGGCCGTCTTGCAGGTATAGCTCTTGGGGTTGCGGATGTTGCCCACCAGGCGACGCACCGCGATCTCGCCCACCTCGTGCTTTGGAACGTGCACCGTGGTGAGCGGCGGGTTGGAGAAGGCGCCCACGGAAAGATCGTCGAAGCCAATCATCGAGACATCTTCGGGCACGCGAATGCCATGCTCACTCAACGCACGCATAGCACCCACGGCGAGCACGTCGTTCTCGGCAAAGAAAGCCGTCGGCAGATCGTCGTGCGAGACCGTATCGAGCCAAGCACCCATGTCGCGATAGGCGCCCTCGAGCGTGGTGCCCAGGGTGACGCGCCATGCCGAATTGGCCTCAAGGCCCGCGTCCTCAAGCGCTTGGCGATAGCCACGCTCGCGGTCCTTGAAATTGCGGATGCGAAGGTCGCCTGCCAGGTAGCCGATTTGCTTGTGACCCTTCTCGATAAGGTAATCAACGGCACGCAGCACCGAATCGGTGTTGGCAATGACCACGGCGTCGAAGTACTGGCGGTCGCTCCAGCCATCGAGCACGATCAGGTGGGCGGCAGCGTCGGCGAACAGGGCGTAGTCCTCCTCGCCCAGCTCCGTACCCATCAGCACGATAGCGGCTGACGGATCGGCGATAAGGCCCTCGACCTGCGGGCGCACGGCGTCCAGGTCGCTAAAGTCGAGCGAGACAAAGCTCGTGCTCATGCCGTGGCGACGCGCCTGGCGCTCCACGCCCTCGATGACCGCGGGATGGAAGGTGCTCTCGTCCAGGATGGCGCCCGTCTTGCGCGCAAGCACAAACTGGATGCTCTCGAGCTGCGTCGACTGCTGATAGCCAAGCGACTGCGCGCACTCCAGGATGACCTTGGCGGTCTCCTCGCTCACGCTGCGCTTGCGGTTGAGCGCGTTGGACACGGTTGCGGGCGAAAAGCCGGTAATGCGGCTGATCTCGCGGACGCTTGCTTTAGCCATCGTTCCCCCTAGCATCGGTCGCGGCCGAGCATCGTGGCTTGACCGCCCCGTGGCTCGGCAACTAAACGACCGCAAATTCAATCTAAACAGAATAGTAAATGTTTAATAGCTAGTTTAGCCTGTTGTCAAGCGAAGTGGCCCGACTATTCCCCCAACGGGCGCATTTGTCCATCTTAACGTTATTACGCAAGGTCTTCGCCATTGCTTGCTATTACGCGTCGGTACCATTCGAAGCTTTTCTTTTTACGTCTCTCAAACGAGCCCGCACCGCTATCGTCTCGATCGACATAGATAAACCCGTAGCGCTTACGCATCTGTCCTGTGGCGACCGAAACCAAATCGATCGGGCCCCAACAGGTATATCCCATGAGTTCCACCCCGTCGAGCTCGACGGTCTCCCTCATCGCCTCGATGTGGGCCCGCAGGTATTCAACTCGATAGTCGTCTTCTATTTCACCCGAATCTTCCGGCACATCAGGAGCACCCAAACCGTTTTCGACGATGAACAGCGGCTTTTGATAGCGATCCCAGATTTCATTCATGGTGACGCGCAGCCCTTTGGGGTCGATAAACCTCCCCCAAGGCTCCTGTTTTAGATACGGATTAGGCGCCGAGCGAAGAAGGTTCGAATCGAACTGACCTTCCGCATGCGCTTTTGCGACGCGCGTCGAGTAATACGAAAACGAGACGAAATCGACCAGGTTTGCAGCCAGTACTTCGCGGTCATCATCCCGATAGGGCACCTCAAAACCATGGCGGGCGTATTCCTTGAGAACATAGCTCGGGTACGCACCGCGCACCTGGACGTCGGTAAACATGTAATGGCTGCGATTCTCAGCCTGCGCAGCCAGCACATCGTCCGGATCACATGTAGCCGGATAGAAGACACCTGCGTTGAGCATGCAACCGATCTTCGCCCCAGGGCACAGTTCATGACACGCCCCGACCGCACGGGCGCTCGCAACCAATACATGGTGCACGGCCGTGTGAACCGTTGCATAGCGATTCTCCCCTTGCTCGAAGATGATCCCCGCCGCCATAAAGCACGCCTGCGTCATGATGTTGATCTCGTTAAAGGTCAGCCAATAATTGACCAATCCCCGATAGCGCTCGAACACGGTACGCGAATATCGCTCGAACAGGTCGACCAACCTGCGATCGCGCCATCCGCCATACGCATCGACGAGATGCATGGGGACATCATAGTGGTTGAGCGTCACCAAAGGCTCAATGTCATGCGCGCGACACGTCCTAAAAACATCCTCGTAAAAGGCAAGGCCTTCTTCATTGGGCTCGGCTTCGTCTCCTTTGGGAAAAATGCGGCTCCAGGCGATTGATAAGCGCAGGCATTTAAAACCCATCTGGGCAAACAGTTCAATATCCTGCTTGTACCTATGGTAAAAATCAATGCCCTTGCGAGCGGGATAGAAGCTGTCGGGTGCCAACGCACGCGGATCAAGGTCTCCCCGCATGACGTCCATGCGTTGATCGCCAAACGGCAGCATGTCGGAATTGGCTAAACCGCGACCGCCTTCGTTCCATCCTCCCTCGCACTGGTTTGCAGCCAGAGCCCCGCCCCATAAAAAATCTTCTCTAAACATTATGGTGTCGTCCTTTCTATCAAATTCCCGGCCCACACTGTCGAACGCAACGGACTCGGCAAGTGCCGCGCAACAGCACAGTACCGTTGCGCGGCCAAGGGGTCGGACCGCGCAACGGCTGGGGAGCATATTTGTGTAGTAGCCTCTTATGCCTCGACGGATTCAACGGCCTCAGAATCGCCGCTCTTGGACTTCAACGGCATCTTCTCCTGTCCTTCAAATCCAAAAATCATCGCCAACGCAAACGTCACGGCACCGCCAGCAAGACACCCGATGGTGCCAGGGATGATATCCTGAGCAAACATGAGCACGTTCATCCATGGGAAACCAACGCCAGTGAAGATATAGACGTTGGCATGAAGAAGGCTTACCAGCAGACCACCGACAGCACCACCAATCATGTTCCAGGCAAGAGCCTTCTTGTCGCGAAACAGGATGCCGTAGATGATGGGCTCACTCACGCGACCGAAGGCATAGGTGATGAACAAGTTCCAGCCCGTGGCTCGACTCTCCTTGTCCTTAGCGCGCAGGCCATAGGCGAGCGCGATGGCAAGCGTGGTGTAGGCTACAACCGCGGTGCCGGGGTATAAGATGGCGTCGTAACCGTTCTGGAGCGCGGCGGGCAATATGGCGGTATAGATCGGCACGTGCATGCCGGTGGCGATGATCAGATTCCAGAATGCGCCGATAACCGCGGTCGCAGCGGGACCGGCAACAGAGGCGAGCCAAATGATGAAATCGGCCACAAGGCCCATGACAAATTGGACGGCAGGGCCGCAGAGGCACAGCGCGACCGGCAACATCACGAGCACCGTACCCACGGGTACGATCAGAATGCGCAACATATCAGGCGAGATCTTCTTAAAGAAGCGCTCAACATAGGACTGGGCCCAGGTGATCAAGATGACCGGAAGAACAGCCTGGGTGTAGTTGACGAGCTGCATGGGGATGCCGAAGACGCTGAAAGGCTTTCCGTCCTCAACAATAGCGAGCATGTCGGGATAAATCATCACAACAGCGATGAGCAGTGCCAGCACAGGACTCGTTTTGAACTTCTTAGCCGAGCTATAGGCGGCAAACACCGGGAAGTAGTAATACGCCGCATCGCCCACCAGGGAAAGGATCCGATACAGGTCGCTCGTTTCGGACATAAAACCGGCGCCTTCGGGCCCAAACAGAATAACGAACATCTTGAAGATACCGGCGACACAAAAGATCGGAAGGATCGGGGTGATAGCGCCGCTCACGGCATCGAGCAGCTGATTGAAGAGGTGCTTGGGCGCCAAGCGCTCCTTCCAGCTAAGCTGAGGGCCATCGAGTTCCTCGTCAATCGATACCGTGACCTCGAATCCGCCCTGCTTACAAACCTCGTCGTAGACCTTGTCGACCGTGGGCCCGACCACCAGCTGCACCTGCCCTCCGGCGTGCACGACGCTGATGATAGACGAGATGTCCTCAAGCTTCTCATCATTCGAGAGGCTTTCATCCTTGAGGTTGAAGCGCAGGCGCGTCATGCAATGCGTAACCGAAGCCACGTTTTCCGCCCCGCCCACAGTGGAGAGAATCTGCTCTGCCACCTTTTTGTAATTTGCCATCATTGGCTCCTTTGCACAATCTTGGCTTACTGTTCGAATCGGCAAAGGTCATGCCCCGAATGGCTACGGGTTACAATCCTTTTTTGGAGATGATCCGGTTGAGATGGATCATCAGATAGAGTTCCTCCTCCTCGGAGAGCGTGGCGTCCCACGTTTCACGACAATAGGAACCGATATGCTTCACGCACTCTGCCAACTGCGGAAACTCCTCACGAAAGTTCTTGTACATCTGCATGTTGGCGCTGTTCAGCGACTCGCCGGCTTGAATGCGCTTGAACAGGTACCGCAGATGCGTGGCGAAGCGGGTGAAATCAAAGGAATCGCGGTCGACAATAATGCGGAAATCGCTTTCGAGAATCTCGATAACGTCCTCGAGCATATCGTCGAACTGCTTTGCGGGCTCGGCCGTGGCTTTGACGGCTTCAACAACCCGTGCGTTCACGAGATTCATCGCAATACTGGCAATCTCATCCTTGGGAAGCCGCTCTCCGAGCTCCTTCTCGAGTCGCATGACGATAAACTGGGCAGCCTTGTATTCCTTCGGATACGTCTCCCGCACTTCATAGGCAAGAGGCATCGCGATGCGGACCCCCTTTTGGGCTCGCGCAACGGCAAACGACAGGTGATCAGCCATGAACAGCGTCGCATTGGTCGAGAGGTCGTAGGGCAGTTCGTTGGCAACGATGTCCATAACTTTCGCCGCAAACATCACGATATCCGAGGGAAGATCCCTCATGACATCTTGTCCTTTAGGATCAATGTCGTAAAACGTATGCTCGATTTTAGAAAGAGGGAGCTCTCGAGGAAAATCTCCGCCGAAACCGACGCCCCTGCCCATGGCGATGACATCTCGCCCCTGTCCGTCACGGCAAAGAACCGCGTTGTTGTTAAGCTTTTTAATTGCAAGCATGGTGAACCTCCTTTCAAGAACACTCACAGAAAAAGGCATGATAGCCAATAGCAGTGCTATTGCGGTCATGCCTTACGTAACAATCCGTGTTGTATTGCTCTTGGGCATGCCTCCACACAGGAGTAACAATCCAAGATGCAGAATGCATTATAGCGCTCTCCCCGCCCCGGGGACCATCGGGCTGGCGAACGGTAGATGTCGACCCGCCAGCGGCCACATCGAGCAGATGGGCGTGCTTCGATCCCGAGCCTAGCCTAGGATGCGGGCCATGCGCGCCTTGAACTCGGACAGAAAGCGCGGGGCGTCCACGGTGAGTGCCACAAGCGCGCTCTTGTCGGGGTCGGACAGGCGATGCTCGTCGCAGATAGTGCGGCCGCGATACTCGCCGAGCAGGTCGACGCGCAAGTTGCAACCAAGTGCGCCCACGAGCGTGGGATCAATCGCCACGGCAACGGCAAGCGGATCGTGCAGCGCGCAGCCGCCCAGGTAAGGGGCGTTCATCTCGTACGAGCCAATGTAGTGCTCGACCATACTCGCAAATGCGCAGCCCGCCATGGTGCCCGAGCCCGTCCAACCGGCAATGTCGCGGCGCGTCAGCACCACGCGATGCGTCACGTCAAGACCAACCATGGTGAGTTTGCGGCCCGAGCGCAGCACGGCGTCAGCGGCCTCGGGGTCGCTCGCCATGTTGGCCTCGGCACCGGCGCTCACGTTGCCGGGCACGGTCAGGGCGCCACCCATCACCACCACGCGGCCGATAGACATCATCGCCGCCGCGTCGCGCTCAAGGGCGAGCGCCAGGTTGGAGAGCGGACCGGTCGCCACATAGACCAAGTCGGGACCATAGGTACGCGCGGCATCAATCAGGTAATCGACCGCCGCATTGCCATCGGCCGACATCGCGCCCACCGGCTCGTACGGCGAGGCGGGCACGCTTGCGCCGCCGATGCCGTTCTTGCCGTGGATAAGCGTGGTGGACGCCGGCGGCGTGTAGGGTTCGGTCGCCCTCACGGGACGATCGGCGCCCAGGTACACCGGCACCTCGGGACGACCCAACAGGTCGAGCACCGCCAAGCAGTTGTGCGCCGACTGCTCGACGCGCACGTTGCCAAAGCACGTGGTGATGCCGACGAGCTCCACCTCGGGGCTCGCGATGGCATAGGCAAGCGCCATCGCATCATCCACACCCATATCCAGATCAAGGATCAGCTTCTTGGTTGCCATTGTTCTACTCCGCTTCTCCGTCTACATCCAAACCTTCTAAACCAAACTTGTGCTCGACTTCCGCACGCGTGGGAATTGATTGCTGAGCGCCCAGGCGCGACACCGTCACCGCCGAGGCGCGAGCGCCCGCCGCCATGCACTCAAAGAGCGGCAGGCCCTCCAGGCGAGCCGCGGCAAGCGCACCGATAAATGTATCGCCCGCGGCCGTCGTATCGACCAACGTGCTCGAGAGCGCCGGCATGCGCAGCGGCTCGCCGTCATCGCCGAGCGTAACCGACCCGGCGCCGCCCAACGTGATGACCGCAGCTCCGGCACCCTTGGCGAGCAGGGCATTGAGCGCCGCGGCGCAGCTCGCATCATCCGCGGGCAAGATGCCCGTCAGCACCTGGCACTCAGTCTCGTTGGGACAGACCAGGTCGACCGCAGGCCAGGCCTCCGCAGGCAACTCGCAGGCAGGCGCCGGATTAAAGACCGTATAGAACCCGAGCTCGTGAGCGCAAACAAGCGCCTCGGCCGTCGCCGCAAGGTCACATTCGCCCTGGGCGATAAAGACGCTTCCGGCAGCCGGGGCAATATCGCTGGCGTCTCCGTCGAGCTCATCGGCTACCAGACGCCTCAGCGCGCGGGCAACATCCTCGCCCGCGAGCGCATGGTTGGCACCCGGCGACAGCACGATGCGGTTGTCACCCTCGCAGCGAATGATGGTCGCCGTTCCCGTCTCCACGTCATCGCGACGCGCTACAAAGACACAGTCCACGCCGGCGTCTTGGAGCCCCGCCACGAGCGACGTGCCAAATGCGTCGCAGCCGACCGCGCCGATCATATGCGTGTGCGCGCCCATGCGCGCAGCAGCTACGGCCTGGTTGGCGCCTTTGCCGCCGGCGTTGGTGATAAACCCGCTGCCGCCAACGGTCTCGCCCGCACGCGGCATGCGCTCGCACGCCACCGAAAGGTCCATGTTCATGCTGCCGAACACCGCAACGATGCCGCTATCTGCCATGGAAACCTCCTCGTCCGCGGGCTCTGCACCCGCCGTTGGCCGTCAATCGTGCGCTCTCGCGCCTCTATAACTTTAGTTCACTTTGATGTGGACGCGCGCTTGAGCTTGCGCCGGCAGCAAGCATTCACAGGAGCAGGCGGTTACAATGAAGACGTGCTGATTATTCTCGTCATTGGATGATGTTTTATGGAACAATTCCCGCGATCGAGTTCGCGCAGCTCACGCCACGCGAGCGATCAACAAGCGCCGCACGAACGTTCGCGCGCTAACCGACAAGCCACCGAGCCGCGCCACGCCGCAGGCTCTCGTCGTGCGCCCGCCAACAAGGGTGCCCACACCAACAGCGCCGCAAAAGAACAGGCGCCCACGCGCCCCAAATCTCGATATATCCCCGCCCTCGACGGCCTGCGCACGCTCGCCGTCGTCGCGGTAGTGCTCTATCACCTCAACCTCACATGGGCACAGGGCGGCCTGCTTGGCGTCACGATTTTCTTTGTGCTCTCGGGCTATCTGATCACGCGCCTGCTCATCAACGAAGTGTCAAAGACCAGCCGCATCGACCTCAAGAGCTTCTGGATTCGCCGCATCCGTCGCCTGTTCCCCGCCGTGGTAACCGTTGTGGTGGTGACCTGCGCGCTGTGCACCATCTTTAACCATGTGATGCTCACCAAGATGCGCCCCGACATCCTGCCGTCGCTGCTGTTTTTTAATAACTGGTGGCAGATTGCCCAAAACGTCTCGTACTTCGATGCTCTGGGCGACCCCTCGCCGATCACGCACTTTTGGTCGCTCGCCATCGAGGAACAGTTCTACCTGATTTGGCCGCCATTGCTGTTTGCCATGGTATCCATGCATGTGAGCAAGCCCAACACGCGCCGCGTGGCTCTGGGCCTTGCCGCGGTATCTGCCCTCGCCATGATGGTACTCTACAATCCCGCCGCCGACCCCAGCCGCGTGTACTACGGCACCGACACCCGCGTGTTCTCGCTGCTACTGGGTGCCTGGATGGCCTTTATCCCCGATCGCGACCTGGCGCCGGTGCGTCTCGCTCATCGTTTGGGGCTCAATCGCCTGGCTGGCGCCGCCAAGCACGGCAAGAAAGCCGAGGACAAGCCTGACAAGAAGGCCGACGAATCAGCCGATACCGCCCTGGCACAGCCGAGCGCCCTCGTGCGCTTTTGGTCCTCACCCGCATCCATCGATGTCTTGGGCGTCGTGGGTCTGGTTGGCCTTGCCGCCATGGTCGCACTCACCAACGGCTACACCGCGTTCCAGTATCGCGGCGGCACGCTGTTATGCTCCATCCTCACGCTCATGGTCATCGCAGCCTGCGTGCAGCCCCAGGGAATGGTTGCCCGCGCGCTGTCCGCCGAGCCGCTCGTATGGATCGGCAAGCGCTCCTACAGCATCTACCTGTGGCACTATCCGCTGTTGCTGCTCATGAATCCGGTCGCCAATATCAACGATACGCCCTGGTGGCAGTACATTTTGCAGGTACTGCTGGTGGTCGCCGTAGCCGAATGCTCCTATCGCTTTATCGAGACGCCGTTTAGAAAGGGTGCCTTTGGGCGCACCGTCTCCGAGTTCCGCGATGGCACCACCACGCCTGCCAACTGGGTGCGTGCGCATATTCCTGCGTGTGCCACTTGCGGCATCGTGTTTGTCATCGCGCTGGGCGGTCTGGTCTTTGTGCCGGAAACCTCCGCGCTCAGCGGCGAAGGCGCCGAAGTCCTCAACAAGGAAGCTAAAAACGCCGCGCCCACGGACCAACAGGCAGCCGACGACACCGACAAGGACAACGATGGCTTCCCCGATGGATCCTACGACCTGCTCATGATTGGCGACTCCGTGTCGCTACGTGCCGTGGACGCCTTTGACGGCGTATTCCCCCACAGCCACATCGATGCCGAAAAGGGCCGCCAGTTCGATGCGGGCCGTGCGACATTTGAGGGCTATCTCCAGCAGAACCTTGCCGGCAAAATCGTGGTCTTTGCCCTGGGCACCAACGGCTTGGTGACCGATGACCAGATCGATGCCATCATGGCCGATGCGGGAGACAAGCGCATTGTCGTGTTTGTAAACACGCGCAGCCCGCAGCCGTGGGTTGGCTCGACCAACCAGGCCATTGCCAACGCCGCCACGCGCTACAAGAACGTGCGCGTTATCGACTGGTACGGGTACAGTGCCAACCGCAACGATCTGTTCGATGGCGACGGCACGCACCTGTCGACTACCGGTGTGACCGAATATCTCAACTTGATTCACGACGCGGTCAAGAAGGACCTGCCCGTACACCCTGAGGATCACGTCAACGATCCTCAGCCGGCGGCCGTCAAGTCTGCCACTGACGCGCTCATCAACGCCCTCGCCTTCAAGCCGCACAAGCTGGGCATCGACAAGTAATCCGGCAGCTAGGGACGTTCCTTTTATGCCGGCACCTGGGGACGCTCCAGCGACGAGCGAAAGCCGCCCCTGGGCTGTCAATTCCAGTCCAGGGACGGCTTTATAACAACATACCAAGGGATCGTGGGCAAAAAAGGGCAAATATGAGTACTGTTACAATTTTAGTAGCAGGCAAAACCATCCAAAATGGCGTCCGAGCGACCCCTGCCAAGGTCGCGCGCGCAGACGTGGTGTAAGAGTGTCCTGAGGTCCGTCGCTGCAAGTCC
>NZ_JADNOH010000078.1 GCF_015557435.1 Collinsella aerofaciens | reverse complement strand
GGCATGACCAGAAGGTCTATGCCGTCCTCTTTTCATGCCAATTTGTTCGCTCTGGTGCCCGCTCGCTGTCCGTCCTCTACCTGTGGTGTCGCCATTGTTGAGGGGTAGCTAATTTGGGACGGGGCTCTTTTAGCTACCCCGTGCCCATCTAAGTTGCGGTGAAATAGGGACTGTTTGGGGCCAGTAGGCCGGCAACCAGTCCCTATTTCACCGCAACTTCTTTGTGGGCGGCTCGCTACTCGCCCAGGATCAGCGCGGCGAGCTCGTCCTGGGTGTCCACCACGTAGTCGGCGCCGGCGGCTTCGAGTTCTGCACGACCGCGGAAGCCCCAGGTGACGCCGGCGCTCTTAAGGCCGGCATTGTGACCGGTCAGAACATCGACATTGGAATCGCCCACGTAGAGTGTGGTTGCCGGGTCGGCCCCCAGCTCTTCCATCACATGCAGCGTGACGGGCGCCTCGGGCTTGGGCGGAAACGCGTCCACGCGGCCCTGTACCAGCGCAAAGCGCTCGGAGCCAAAGTACTTCTCGATAAGCGGAGCTGCAGAAATGTGATCCTTGTTGGTGAGCACGGCAAGCTGAACGCCCACGGCGCGCAGGCGGTCGAGCATTTCGATCGTACCGGCGTAGGGGGCAGTGTGGTCCTCCTTGTGCTCACCGTAATAAGCCCTAAACTCGGCAAGCGTTTGCTCAAACATGCGACCGTCGCCCGCATACTCGGCGGGCATAAAGCGCTCGACTAGTTTGAGCATACCGTTGCCCACCTTGTAGCGGTACTCGTCCACGGCAAACGTGGGCCAGCCGTGCACCTCGCAGGTATGGTTGCCGGCGGCCGCCAGGTCCTCGAGCGTGTTGAGGATGGTACCGTCCAAATCAAAGATCACATGGGAATATGCTGCTGCCATGGGTGCTCCCGCCGTTTGGGTTCTAGAACGCACCCCATGATACTTGGCTGGCGTGTCGGGCATGCTTGGAATCTGAACAACTTTGACTGCTGTGTATCGGGTCGCGCCGCCCGACCGCCTTTGCCGTTAGCAAATTCTCGGCAGTTGCTCGCCCACGAGCATGTCGAGAATGCGGGTCGAGCCCCAGCCGGTGCGTACGCGCACGGCGGGTCGGGCGCCTTCGGCAAGCGGCAACACGCGACCGATGATGGCGGCATTCTCGCCGTAACGTGCGGCGCGCATGGCCGCCAGCGCGGCATCGGCCTGCTCGGCCGGCACCACGGCGACCATCTTGCCCTCGTTCGCTACCTGCAACACGTCGTAGCCGAGCATCTCGCAGGCGGCCTGCACATCGGGGCGCACGGGCACGGTATCCTCGTCGACCTCCATAGCAACGTCGCTCGCCTGCGCAAACTCATTGAGCGTGGATGCCAGGCCGCCACGCGTGGGGTCGCGGAAGCAACGCGTGTCGGGGGCAGCGGCCAGCACGTCGGCAATCAGGTGGTTGAGGGGCGCGGCGTCGCTTTCGATGGTGCTGGAGAACGCCAAACCCTCGCGCTGGCTCATGATGGCGATGCCGTGGTCGCCCAGCGTGCCCGAGACCAGGATGACGTCGCCGGGCTGGCAGCTGGCGCCGCTGAGCGTCACGCCCGCGGGAACCTCGCCCACGCCGGCGGTGTTGATGTAGACGCCGTCGGCCCCGCCGCGCTCGACTACCTTGGTGTCGCCGGTGATGATTTTGACGCCCGCCTCGCGCGCCGTCTCGGCCATGGTCTGCACAATCTGGCGCAGTTTATCCATGGGATAGCCCTCTTCGAGGATAAAACCGCACGAAAGATAACGCACGTTGGCGCCCGAGGTCGCAACGTCGTTGACGGTTCCGCACACGGCGAGCCTGCCGATATTGCCGCCGGGGAAGAACTGCGGCGTCACCACAAAGCTGTCGGTCGACATGGCAATGCGCCCGCTCGCGGGCAGCGTGGCGACACCGGCGTCGTTGCCCTCGAGCAGCTCGGGCGACCCAAAGGCATCCAGAAAGACCTCGTCGATAATGCGCTTCATCATCTGCCCGCCGGAGCCGTGGCCCAGCAGGACAGTGCTATCGGTGACGCTATGGGACATATCGAAAACTCCAATCGAGGGTGTTTGGGCTAGTCATGATAACGATAATGTGCCGCGCAGCTGCCTTCAGAGCTCACCATGCACGGGCCAACAGGATGCTCGGGCGTGCAGGCGTGGCCGAAAAGTGGGCAGTCGCTCGGTGCGATGGCCCCGCGCAGCACGTCGCCGCAACGGCATCCGCGCGGCTCGACCGTCGGTTCAACGGGCACGTCATAGCGGGCGCCGGCGTCAAAACGCGAGAACTCGGGACGGATGGAAAGGCCCGAGGCGGCAATCGGTCCCAGCCCGCGCCACGTGGTATCGCACGGCTCAAACACCTGCTCGACCAGCTGGCGCGCCACGGGGTTGCCGTCCACGTTGACGCCGCGACGGTACGCGTTGTCGATCGCGGGCCGCCCCTCAACGACCATCTGCACCAGCATGCAGATGCCCTGCAGGATATCGACCGGCTCAAATCCGGTAACCACGCCCGGGGTCTTAAACTCGTCGACCAAAAAGCCAAAGGGCGCCAGGCCTGTGATGGTGGCGACATGGCCCGGCAGGATAAAGCCGTCGATGGTGGTCTCGGGGTCGTTGGCAATCGCGCGCAGTGCCGGCGGCGTGGTCTTGTGGGCACAGTAGACCGAGAAGTTCTGGAGCCCGCGCGCGTCTGCCTCCAAAATGGCGGCGGCGATGGTGGGCGTCGTGGTCTCAAAGCCCACGCCCATAAAGATGACCGGGCGGTCGGGGTTGTGCTCGGCAATATCGAGCGCGTCGAGCGGCGAGTAGACGATACGGATGTCGCGCCCGGCTGCCTTTTGCGCGGCAAGCGAGGTGGACGATCCGGGCACGCGCATCATGTCGCCAAAGGTGGTGATGATGGCGCCGTCCATGCTGGAAAGCGCGATTGCATGGTCGATGTCGCGGTTGGCGGTGACGCAGACGGGACAGCCCGGGCCGCTCAGCAATTTGAGCGCCACCGGCATAATGGAGCGAAAGCCATAGCGGCCGATGCTCACGGTGTGCGTGCCGCAGACTTCCATAAGGTTGATGGCGCGGTCGCCGACAAGCTCATGAATACGGTCGATGAGCTCGCGAGCGAGCTTGGGATCGCGAAATGCCGAAAAGTCGATACCGGAGCGAACCGGCTGCGCCGCCGCCACTAGTATGCCTCGGCCGGGTTGGTGGCGAGTTGGTCTTCTTCGACCAGCTCGGTCATGGTATTGACGAGCTCGAGCGTCTCTTGAGCTTCTTGCTCATCGACAATCTGGATGCCAAAGCCGGCGTGTACCAGAACATAGTCGCCTACCTGCGCCGTCGGCACGAGTCGCAGTGACACCGGGCGCTCGATGCCCATCATGTCGACGGTCGCCTTAAGGTCGTCGTCGCGTTTGACCACTTTACCGGGAACGGCAAGGCACATAATGTTTCCCTTTTATACGCTTTGCGCTGGATAGGCGCTTAATAATCCATCAGTTGATGGTAGCGCTCGCGGGGGTTGCGGGCAAACGCGTTACACCTGTGAGACGGCGGTGCATGGGCTGGCCAAACAGCCTACTGCGGTGTGATCTGCGCGAGCCGAGCGCGGGCGACCGCCGCCTGGCCGTAGGCGATGCAGCCATCGTTGACGGGCACGGTGCGGGGAACCAAGACAGTAAGCCCTGTGTCTTCAAGCTTACGGGTGAGGAGCCGAAGCAAAAGCCGGTTCATGAACACGCCGCCCGAGAGCACGACGGTGTCGATGCCTTCGCGGGCGCAGATTTCGCTTGCGATGCGGGCCGATGCACGCGCGATGGCGATATGGAAGCCGAGTGCGAGCTTGTCGGCCGGCGTGCCGGCCTCGATTCCACTCAAAAGCGCCTCGAAAAATGTTCTTTGGTCCAAAACGAGGGAGCTATTCGAGGCCGCCTGGACAGTTAGTTCAGATACGTTTTTTTTAGAGTGGTTCTGGGTGGCAAAAGTCGTCTGCGAGGACTCCAAATGGGTCGATTTTGGGCCTGCACCGGGCATGCTTGCCGCAAACGGGGTGTCTGGAGAGCCTTTTTTGGCCAAATTCGAGTCAAAAATGTCGGATAGGGGGTCTGTAGTTAATACGTATCTGAACAAACTGTCCAGCGATGTTGAGGCGGATGCGGATACACCCGCCTGATTGCCAGCGAAACGGCTGATTTCTCCGTCAAGTGCGCGCCAAGCGGCGGCCTCGAGCTCGATGGCGGGTTCACCCTCGTAGGTTGCAGTGCCGCAGATGCCCAAGATTGCCGCCGCGGCGTCAAACGAGCGGCCCATGCTGCTCGTTCGCGGGCTGTTGATGTTTCGCTTGATCATCGTGGTCGTGATACTGCGCGTCTGCTCATCGAGGCTGCTCAGGATCCCCGCGGCACCCGGGTGCTCGAGCAGACCGAGCTCGCTCAGCAGGGCAAAGGCATTGCGCCGGGCATCGCGCACGGATGCGGCGCCGCCGGGGAGTGCCCAGGTACGCAGATGTGCGGCGCGCTTAAAATCGGCAAGGCCGGCGACAAGAAACTCACCGCCCCAAATGGTTCCATCGGTGCCGGCGCCCGTGCCATCGAAGGCGATACCCAGAACGCGCGCATCGGGTGCAAGCTGCCCTGTAGCGATGGCTTCTGCTATCACGCTTGCGATATGCGCATGATGATGCTGAACCTCGACAAGTGGCAGATTGCGTTCCTGCGCCTGCTCGCGTGCCCACTGGCTCGATAGGTAACTGGGGTGCAGGTCGCAGGCCAGCGCGGCAGGCGCCAGGTCAAAAAGGTCTTCCAGGCGCGCACGCGCGGCGTTCCACGCATCGAAAGTCGCGCCGTTTTCGACATCGCCGATATGCTGCGACATAAAACAGGTCGACGCTCCGCTCGCGTCCTCGCGTGTGAGCGCGATCGTGGCCTTTTGCTGCGGGCCGCAGGCGAGTACACAAGGCGCGGCGCTGGCGAGTGCCGGCAACGGCAACGGCTGCGGGGCGTACCCGCGAGCGCGGCGCACGGGCATAACGGCACCGTCGACCACACGTACTACGGAGTCGTCGTAGCGAGAGAGGATCGCGCGGTCATTGCCGAGCAGTGCGTCGGCGATGCCGGCGGCAACGAGGTGTTTCCAGGCAAGATCGTCGTCGGTCTCGATAGGCTCTTCGCTCAGGTTTCCGCTGGTCATGACGAGCGCGTGCATACCGCGGGCTTCTGCCGCGGCAAGCAACAGATGCTGAAGCGGGGTGTAGGGGAGCATAACACCGAGCTCTGGAAGGTCGTGCGCGACGGACGGCGCGAGCGCGAGGGCGTCGGGGGAGCCGCCGCTCTCGCAAGCAGCACGTCGGCGCAGCAGCACAATGGGGCGAATGCTGCCGGCCAGCAAGCCGCGTGCAACGTCGTTGACATGGCACAGGCGTTCAGCGTCGGCAAGGTCGCGTACCATAACGGCAAGCGGTTTGTTGCTGCGGCGTTTGCGGCGGCGAAGCTCGGCTACCGCCTGCTCGTTGGAGGCGTCGCATGCCAAGTGAAATCCGCCCAGACCCTTGATGGCGACGATACCGCCACCGGCCAGCAGCTCAACACAGCGGTCGATAATGGCGTCGCTGGTCTCGCGCGTGGTGCCGACGGCCGGCAACGCGGCGGCTTCGCCCGGCTCATCGCCCACGCTCGCTTCGCGCCACATGATATGCGGCCCGCAATCAAAGCAGGCATCGGGCTGCGCGTGAAAACGCCGGTCGAGTGGGTCGGCATACTCCGCGGCACACTCAGGACACATAGGAAAACAATTCATCGACGTGGCCGCTCGGTCATAAGGCAGCGACCGGATGATGGTAAAGCGCGGTCCGCAGTTGGTACAGTTGATAAAAGGGTAGTGATAGCGCCGATCGGCGGGGTCGAACAACTCGCGCAGACAATCATCGCAGGTGGCGATATCGGGCGAGACGAGCGTCGTGTGCGCGGTCTGGTCCTGCGATGCTACGATGCGAAAACCCTGTTCATTGGCGGTATCCCAACCGTGGGCTGCCAGGTCCACAACCTCGACATACTCTACGCGGGCTGCCGCAGGCGCATGCTCAGAAAGCGCGGCAACAAAAGCATCGAGCGCATCGGCCGGAGCGTGCGCCTCGATATGCACGCCGTCGCCCGCGTTGAGCACCCATCCGCAAATGCCATGCGCCATGGCCTCGCGATACACAAACGGCCGCATGCCAACGCCCTGCACAATGCCCGTTACATGAATATGCACATGTCGCATGCGACACCCCTCATCAAAACCGACCAAATAGGGACAGGTGCGCTACAGTCCCAGGCTCTGCTTGGTGGCGGCGCACGTGAGCTCGCCGTGCTTAACGCCGCGCAGGCCCAGCAGACGGTCGGCCAGCTCGTAGACGCGCTCGCCGCGACCCTTGAGCGCCAGAATCTCTAAGCAGTTGTGGTGATCCAGATGCACGTGCATGGTCGATACGATTTCGTCGGTGTAGTCGTGCTGCACTTCGTCCAGACGGCGCGTCAGGTCGCCGGTATGGTGGTCGTAGATCATGGTGAGCGACCCGATAACATGCTCATCGGGCGTGCGCATCTGCTCCTTGGCGATCGAGGCGCGAATCAGGTCGCGCACGGCCTCGGAGCGGTTGGCCACGTCGCCGCGGCGCGCGATCTGTTCGTCAAAACGGCGCAGCAGGTCGTCCGGTGCGGTAACCGAAAAGCGGACCAGCTCGGAGCCGGAGCCACTACAGTGGCAGCCTGCGTCACCGTCCGCCCCGTGCGGATGCTCGTGCTCGTACCCGCAGCCGTGCTCGTGTTCGGCCACGTTACACCAGCTTCACGGAGCCGACGGAGTTGTGGTCGGCCTCGATGGCCTCTTCGTAGCCCTCGAGTGCGTCGTGGGCCTCGTGCAGCGCGGCCATGGCTGCCTCGAGCTTGGCGCCGATGCGCTCCATGTCAAAATTCTCGGTCGCATGCAGCAACTGATGGCTCCACTCGTGAGCGAGCTCGATGGTGTCGTCGACCTGCTTGACGCTCATGGCAAGCTGGCTCATGTTCATTCCAACATCATGCATGGGAAATCTCCTTGTGTGGACGGTAATCCAGTGATTCAGATTTTACTACGCCCGCTCTGCGCGCCGCTGCATAAGAAAACGGGTGCGAGTCTGTGCGACTCGCACCCGTTCACTGGGGGCTGTTTGTAACTACCATACTATCCATGGTCGCACGCGCCGCACCCGGCAGTCCGGCGAGCGGTGCAAAACCGCTCATGGACGGCGGGTAAGTAACAAGCGTATTACAGATGCTTCTCCAGCAGCGCCTGCAGCCTCGCCTTGGGCAGAGCGCCAACCGAGCGGTCAATCTCTTCGCCGTTCTTAAACACAATCAGCGTGGGGATGCTCATGACGCCATACTTCATGGCCAGGTCCTGGTTGTCGTCGACGTTGCATTTGGCAACGGCAAGCTTGCCCGCCAGCTCATCGGCAACCTCGTCAACGATGGGCGAGAGCGATCGGCAGGGCCCGCACCACGGTGCCCAAAAATCGACCAGCACGGGCAGGCTGCCGTTAACGATGGAATCGAAGTTCTCGGGGGTAATCTGCTTAATGTCAGCCATGGTGACCTCCATAATGTGACGCGGCTCAGCCGCGTAAAACTCAGTACGACCGTGCTTATACCCAGCCGCCCGCAAAGCAACCACTCGCGGGCAGCTCTTTTATATAATGGTGGGCACGCAAACGATTGGAGAGCGCATGTCCACGTCACAAAGCCAGAAAAAAGAAGCCATCGCCCAGGCGGCCGAGCAGGAGCTCACATCGCTTGCGGTCCGTGGCGTGCGCATCGTGGGCAACGCGTGCTCGCCGATCGTGCTGGTCAAAGGCGATTTGGACGAGGCCGAGCGTTCGGGTGGCGAGCTTGCCGCCGGCCCGGATGGCGCGGCGTTGCGCAAGGCGCTTGGGGCCATCGGCTACGCGCCCGAGGATTTTTGCGTGCTGGCAAGCGTCGCCGGCGCAGGCGACGGAGCGGTCGCGGCGGGCGAGACTCTGCCGTGCGAGCTGTTCCGCGAGGCACTTGAGGCCTTGGACCCCGAGGCGGTGCTACTGCTCGACAACAACGCGGCCGATGCCATGCGCGAGACCTACGCCGATATGCTCGTGGCGATCGATGACTTCGACACCGCCATGCTCAAGCCCGGCCTGGTCGCCCATGTGCAGGGCCGCCGCGTGCTCGCGCTCGACGGCTTTGAGGCGGCACTCACCGACAAGGCCGCTAAGCAGCGCATGTGGGCCTACATTAAGCAGCTGACCCCGGCGGCCGCGCCGCTGTAGCGAGCCCGCGTCGACAAACGACCCCGAGCGGGCGAGCCGTACCCGCGGAACGCAAATCCGTCGCGCCCGCGCCCTTACATCACAGCGCGCAGCTCAAACCGATCGCCGTTAATGCGGAACTGGCAGTTGCCGTTCATGCGCTCCACGGCAAGTTTGATGCTCTTGGTTCCAAAGCCGTGGCCCGCATGCCGGGTCACGGGCATGCCGTCGACCATGCGCGGCGCGCGGTCAAACGTGTTGGAAACTAACAGCAACAGCTGGCCGTCCTCAAGTCGCAGGTCAAGGTCGACGAATCGCTTTCCTTGGGGTGCGGCGCTTGCGGCGGTGATAGCGTTTTCCAAGGCATTTGAGAGCACGCTAAACAGGTCGGCGTCACCTACGTGGACGGTTTCGGGTACGGCGGCGCGCAGGTTGGCGGTAATGCCGTTTCTATTGATATCTGAGTTGAATGACGAAAGCGCGATGTTTACGGTCTCGTTGGCGCAGAAGCGGCGTACGGCGGTGCGGTCGCCGGCTTCGCAGAGCTCATCGATGCGTTTGAGCGCCTCGTCGGTGTGGCCCTCCTCAATTAAAGTGGCCAGGCCGCGTAGGAAGTGGCGCATATCGTGGCGAAGAATCGACAGCTCGCGCCCAGATTGACGCCAAGCCTCGAGCTCTTTGATGGCGGCGCTGTCGCGGGTTTCGAGCATCCAACGCTCTCGCTCGGCGGTTTCCTTTTCTTCGTATTCGCGCAGGTAAACGGCAAGAAACATAAGATAGAAGGCACAGAGCGCAAATGCCAAAAACTCAACTGTCACCACCGAGCCCGAGTGGAACAGCGTGGTGTAGACGTTGGTGGCGTAGTCAAAGATGTAATAGACGAGCGGCAGGATTAAAAGGATGCCCAGCTCGGTGGGGCTTTTAATCGCCAGGCGGGGTCCAATGTCGCCGGCCCAATGCAGCAGGACGGCAAAGACGCCGAGCGTGGTAGCGATGCGTGCCAGATAGTACGCGATCTGCGAATCGGTTGCGGCAAATGCGGCGATGCCCATCCAATTGCTGAACTGGCAGCTCAGATAGGCGCTGGTGACGCCCAACGTCGCGAGTAGCGGACTCAAGTGGTAGCGCGCGCATAGGTAGACGGTAAGCGGCAAGTGCACGACGAGCGGATAGACCTGACGGGCAAAAAGCTCTCCGCCAACGACATTGGCGATCGAAAAGGCAGCGCCGGTTGCGGCTCCGACCCCCACCAACTCGAGTGCATGGCGTCGATTGATTTCGATACCGCACAGCGCCGCCGAGGCAAAGACGCCAAAGAGCAGCGTCGTGGCGTGGTGGATTGCCCAAAGGGCCATTTCGACCGAGGAGATCATCAGCGCCTCCCGCCCTCAAAGCGCACCGCAAAGTAGGCGTCTTGGAACCCCTGCTTGCTGCTGCGCGACAGCGGAATGCACGCGCCGGAGCGCATGACGATGTCCGTGCGATCGAAGTGGTCGATGTTGCGCAAGTTGACCTGGTAGCTACGGTGGCATTTAAAGAAGGTGGCATTTTGCACCAAACGGTCCTCGACGCTGCGGAACGACTCGAGTGCCTCGATATCGCGTCCGTCGCGCAGGTGGAAGACCACGTGCTTGTTGCGCGCCTCGGCATATTCGATGTCGGACAGGCGCAGGGCGTGGTAGCCAAAGGACGTTTTGATCACGAGCTCGTCGGTTGCCGCCGGGCGCATGCTCGAAAGTTCGTCGAGTAACTGCGCCAGGCGTTCGTAAGTCACGGGCTTGAGCAGATAGTCGAAGGCGCGGACCTCGTAGGACTCCAGTGCAAACTCGGGCGACGAGGTAAGGAACACCAGGCGCACGGCGGTGTCGGCCTGGCGCAATTCGCGTGCGGTGTCCATGCCGTTGACGAGCGGCATGATCATGTCGAGCAGGATGATGTCGGCGCGCGACGCGGCATGGCGCGCCAGCAGGTCCTCGCCGCGCGTGACGAGCGCAACATCGACCGCCGTGCCCGTCTCGATCGACCAACGGTCGATCATCCGGTGCAGTCTATCTAGAAAAGCGACGTCATCGTCGCAGGCAATAATCTTGAGCATTCTGAGCCCCCTTAGTAGTTCGATTTTGCCACATTGGGCGCGGACCACTCGCGGGGGAGCGCCCGTTCGTGCCTCACGGTGCGCAACTCGCGCCGAGCGGTATTGCGGTGGCGAAAGATGCCTCCTGCGCTATCGAGAGCTCGGCTATCCTCAGCTTGCCAGTTCGAATATGGACTTGCCGCATGGTCGAATCTTTATTTCAACTTTACACCTAGGTTTACAGCTGTCTTGTCAGCTGTAAACCTAGGTGTCATACTAAAGCCCCAAGATTCGCCAAAAGAGAGGGGCCTTGATGGCACAGAGCGCGAACATGGATGCGTCGGAGCTTGCACGCGATATCGCGGCCGGCCTAGCATCGGCAACGACGGCAACGGAGCGCGCGGCACTGGTGCCCGCAGAGCTCGTCGAGGCCATTCAGCAACTTAAAACCCAACGCGACGCGGTGATCCTGGCGCACTATTACGTGGCGCCCGAGGTTCAGGCTGTTGCCGATTACGTCGGCGACAGCTTCTACCTGGCAAAGCTTGCCAAGAGCCTGCCGCAGCAGACCATCGTGCTGTGCGGCGTGGAGTTTATGGGCGAGAGCGCCAAGCTGCTCAATCCCACCAAGACCGTGCTGCTGCCCGAGCCGGGCGCGGACTGTCCCATGGCGCACATGGTCAAGCGCGAGACGGTCGATGCGGCGCGCGCCGAGTACGGCGACGACCTGGCCGTGGTCTGCTACGTCAACTCCACGGTCGAGATCAAGAGCTGGAGTGACGTGTGCGTTACCAGCTCAAACGCCGTCAAGATCGTCTCCGAGCTGCCGCAGCAGCACATCTTGTTCATTCCCGACCAGAACCTGGGCCGCTTCGTAGCCGAGCAGGTGCCGCAAAAGCACGTCATCCTCAACAACGGTTACTGCCCGCGCCATCACATCATCACCGTCGAGCAGATTGTCGACACGACGGAGGCCCACCCCGACGCGCTCGTGCTGGCGCATCCTGAGTGCAAGGCCGACGTCCTGGCTGAGGCCGACTACATCGGCTCTACCGCCGGCATCATCAAGTATGCCGAGGAGTCCGACGCGAGCGAGTTCATTATCGTGACGGTCCGCGGCGTGCTCTACGAGCTCGAGCGCCGCTGCCAGGGCACCGGCAAGAAGTTCTACTTCCCTGCGGTGCAGCCCACCTGCGTCAACATGGATCTCATCACGCTCGAAAAGCTCGTGCGCTGCCTGGAGACGGGCGAGGGCGAGGTGCAGATCGGCGTGTCGGACGAGGCCGCCGACCAGGCCAAGCTCACGCTCGACCGCATGCTTGAGTACGCGGCGCGCTAAGCCAATGTGACATGAGGGGCATCCCTTATGCCACATTACAAGGGAGAGGATTCCTGTGGAAACCAAACAATACCCCGATATGGAGTGCGACGTCGTCATTGCCGGTTGCGGCGTGGCAGGCCTGTATGCGGCTCTCAATCTGCCGACGAGCACGCGCGTGATCATGCTCTCCAAGGGCGCGGTCGACGAGTGCGACTCGATGCTCGCGCAGGGCGGCATCTGCGTACTGCCCGAGGGTTCTGACTACGATGCCTTCTTTGAGGACACCATGCGCGCCGGCCATTACGAGAACCGCCGCGAGAGCGTCGACATCATGATCCGCTCGAGCCGCTCGGTCATCAACGACCTGCTGGCCATGGGCGTGGACTTTGAGCGCAAGGCCGACGGCAGCCTCGACTTTACCCGCGAGGGCGCGCACAGCCGCCCGCGCATCGCCTTCCATGCCGATATTACGGGTAAGGAGATTACGACCAAGCTGCTCCAAGCTGTCCGCAAGCTGGACAACGTGCAGATTCTCGAACACGTTGCCATGACCGACATCCTGGCCACCGAGCGCGATGGCGCCACGGTGTGCACCGGCGTCGTCGCTGTCGCCGTGGACGAGGACGATTCAGCTCGCCCCGCCGACGAGCTGACAAATGCCGCCGAGGGCGTGCATGCCGGCGAGCCGTTTAAGATCCATGCCCGCCACACGCTGTGGGCGACGGGCGGCATCGGCGGCGTATACGACCATTCGACTAACTACCCCCAGCTCACGGGTGATGCCTGCTACATCGCTCAGGAACATGGCATTAAGATGGAGCACCTGGACTACGTGCAGATTCACCCCACGGGGCTGTTCTCGCCGCAGCCGGGCCGCACCTTCCTGATCAGCGAGAGCTGTCGCGGCGAGGGCGCGATTTTGCTCAACGCCGCCGGCGAGCGCTTTACCGATGAGCTTCAGCCGCGCGATGTGGTCGCCGCCGCTATTCGCGGGCAGATGAAGCAGGACGGTACCGAGCACGAATGGCTGAGCTTTGCCCCCGTCGAGCGCGACGTGGTGACCGGGCACTTCGCCAACATTCGCGCACGCTGCCTGGAGGACGGACGCGACATCTTGGACGAGCCTATCCCCGTTACACCCACGCAGCACTACTTTATGGGCGGCGTGTGGGTCGACAAGGACGGCCGCACCTCGATGCCCGAGCTCTACGCCGCGGGCGAGACAGCCTGTAACGGCGTTCACGGCAAGAACCGCCTTGCATCAAACAGCCTGCTCGAGGCGCTGGTCTGGGGTCGCCGCGCTGCTTGGCGTATGCGCACCGGCGAGTCGCTGGCCGTGGAGCAGGTGGGCGATCCCGCGCTCGATGGCCGTCATCGCGTCCTAAGCGCCGACACCTTGGCAATCGATGATTTGGCCCGTGCCGCCGGCACGCAGGCCGCAGAGGAGTAGACCATGAATCCCATTACCATGAAGCTCGTCGTCGATGATCTGATCCTGCAGGCCCTGCGCGAGGACATTACGTTTGAGGACGTGAGTACGGCGAGCGTGTGCCCCACGGCGCGTCCCGCCACGGTGGAGCTTATCGCCAAGGCCGACGGCATCATCGCCGGTCTGGACGTGTTCGCTCGCACCTTTGAGCTGCTGGATCCGCAGAGCTCGGTGCTCTTTGATGTTGCCGACGGTGACGAGGTGCACGCCGGCGACCACGTGGGCCAAGTGCGCGGCGACGCGCGCGTGCTGCTTTCGGGCGAGCGCGTGGCGCTCAACTACCTGCAGCGCATGAGCGGTATCGCGACCTATACACATCAGATGGCTGCGGCGCTTGAGGGTACCAACACCGTGCTTGTCGACACGCGCAAGACCACGCCGGGCATGCGCGTCTTCGAGAAGGCCGCGGTCGAGATCGGCGGCGGCAGCAACCACCGCTACAACCTGTCGACGGCTGTCATGCTCAAGGACAACCATATCGACGCCGCCGGTGGTGTGACGCGTGCGATTGAGATGGCACGCGCCCACGCATCGTTTACCACGACGGTTGAGATTGAGTGCGAGAACCTGGACATGGTACGCGAGGCCGTGGAGGCCGGTGCCGACATCATCATGTTCGACAACATGACCCACGATGACATGGCTGCCGCGATTGAGCTTATCGCCGGCCGCGCCAAGACCGAGTGCTCGGGCAATGTGGACGCCAGCAATATTCGCGCCCTGGCCGATCTGGGCGTCGACTTTATTAGCTCGGGCGCGCTGACACACTCCGCCCCGATCCTCGACCTCTCGCTTAAGCACCTGCGTCTGCTGGACGGTAAATAATGAACGCCCGCGAGCGCCGTCGTGCCATCATGGGCGTGCTCGAGGGAGCCAGGGAGCCCGTTTCGGGCAGCGCACTTGCCCGCGAGGTTGGCGTGAGCCGCCAGGTCGTGGTTCAGGATATTGCCCTGTTGCGCGCCGATGGGCACGATGTCGTGGCAACCAACCGTGGCTATGTGCTGCAGGAGGCCCCCAGCAGCCCCGCCGTGCCCACGCGCTTGGTCAAGGTTCGCCACAGCGTGGAGCAGGCAGGCGATGAGCTCACGAGTATCGTCGACGCCGGCGGCGCCGTGCTCAACGTGATCGTCAATCACCGCGTGTACGGTAAGATCACGGCCGACCTGGACATCCGCAACCGCCGCGATGTCGAGCGCTACCTAGAGGGCATCGCCAGCGGCAAGAGCTTCCCGCTGCTGACGGTGACCAGCGGCTACCACTTCCATCGCATCGCCGCGGAAGACGAGCAGACCCTCGACGAGATCGAGGCCATACTCAAGGAGAAGGGCTACCTTGCCGATTTAATGCCCTACGAGGACGATCTATCGTAGCCGATGCTGCAAACGTCCCTAAGCGGCAATCTGACGTTCAATTGTCGGTCGCGTACAAAAGTACGCTTCCCTCCTCTTTCACGTCACCTTGCTCGCCTAGGGACGTTTTCGCTGACGTGAGCTCAACCTGCGATGGTGCCTAATTGGTTATCCGCACAAAAAAGGAGGCCTCCGCGGCGATGCGGAGGCCTCTTTTTTGCACGGTGTACTTGTGAGTGTGCAAGTGGGGGAGTTGTTACTCCTCGACGATCTCGGTGATCGCGCCAGCGGGGCAAGCGTCCTGGCAAGCGCCACAGGCGACGCAGGAGTCCTCGTCAGCGACGGTAGCGACGTCCTGGAGCTCCAGAACGCCAGCGGGGCAGGAGTCGACGCAAACGCCACAAGCGATGCACTCGTCGGCATCAATTACGGGATGAGCCATGGTAGTTTCCTCTCTGTTGACCGACGCTACAGGCGATGTGCGTCGGTTTGATTCGGGCAAAAACATACCACGGCAGCGACCGTTTGCAATACCCTCTGACCGGCATCTTCATACCGTTCGCCGAGTATGCCACGGCTTACTAAAAAACACGCAGGTGGGGCCGTTGAGCTGCGCAAATGTTAGCTAAAGGTGACTTGAAATAAAGGGCAATTGAGCACGCTTACGGAAAGCGCGACCCGGAATTGACGCTCAGACTGGGACGCGCTTTCCCGATGGACGTCTAGCGGAAACTATGTCCCAGAATTCGCTCTCAAAACGGGATGCAGTTTCCAGTTGAGCGCTCCGCGGGAAACTGCGTCCCGGAATCTACGCTCAAACTGGGCTGCATTTTCCGGTTGAGCCTTCTGGCGGAAACTACATCCCGGAATCGGCTTCCAAACCGGGTCGCGCTTTCCCCGGGGCCGCCCCAGAGCCTCCTGCGCGACTCCAAGCTCAAACCTCAGTCAACTCTACATAGATCTCAATAGATCTGCCGAGAACTCAATCAGCGCATCTACCTGCACATTTAAGAACCTAAACTCTCAGCAATAAGAAATCTTATATGAATTGACTTAGATTTTGTATATTCCGGCCCATAAGGGGATACACTACATCCTGAAAGACAAGCCGAAACACCGCTCGGCAGACCGCCGAGTCGGTGCAAACGCACAAGAGAGAGGGAATTTCTAATGGGCAAGATTCTTGGCATCGACCTTGGTACTACTAACTCCGCTATGGCCGTCCTCGAGGGCGGTTCTCCGACCATCATCGTGAACGCCGAGGGCGACCGCACCACCCCGTCCGTCGTTGGCTTCCGTGCCGACGGCGACCGCGTCGTGGGCAAGGCTGCTAAGAACCAGGCGGTCACCAACCCCAAGAACACCGTGTTCTCCATCAAGCGCTTCATGGGCCGCAAGTACTCTGAGTGCACCTCCGAGCTCAAGACCGTGCCGTATGAGGTCAAGGAGGGCCAGGGTGGCCGTGCCGTCGTCAACATCGAGGGCAAGGATTACACCGCCGAGCAGGTGAGCGCCATGGTGCTCGCCAAGATGAAGGCCGACGCCGAGAAGTATCTGGGCGAGACCGTCACCGACGCCGTCATCACCGTCCCTGCCTACTTCAACGACGCCCAGCGTCAGGCCACCAAGGACGCCGGTAAGATCGCCGGCCTCAACGTCAAGCGTATCGTCAACGAGCCGACCGCTGCTGCTCTGGCCTATGGCCTGGACAAGCAGGGCTCCGACCAGCGCATCCTGGTCTTCGACCTGGGCGGCGGCACCTTCGACGTCTCTATCCTCGACCTCGCCGACGGCGTGTTTGAGGTTCTGTCCACCTCGGGCGACAACCACCTGGGTGGCGACGACTGGGACCAGCGCGTCATCGACTGGATGGCCGACAAGTTCCAGCAGGAGAACGGCGTCGACCTGCGTCAGGACCCCATGGCCCTGCAGCGTCTGAAGGAGGCCGCCGAGAACGCCAAGAAGGAGCTCTCCGCAGCCCAGCAGTCCACCATCAACCTGCCGTTCATCACCATGAACCAGTCCGGCCCGCTGCACCTCAACTACACGCTGACCCGCGCTGAGTTCGAGAAGATCACCCGCGACCTGCTCGAGCGCTGCAAGCAGCCTGTCACCAACGCCCTGCGCGACGCTAAGCTCAAGCTCTCTGATCTGACCGAGGTCATCCTCGTCGGCGGCTCCACCCGTATGCCCGCCGTTCAGGACCTGGTCAAGACCATGACCGGCAAGCAGCCCAACATGTCCGTGAACCCCGACGAGGTCGTTGCCGACGGCGCTGCCGTCCAGGGCGGCGTGCTCACCGGTGATGTTGAGGGCATCCTGCTGCTCGACGTGACCCCGCTGTCGCTGGGCGTCGAGACCATGGGCGGCATCATGACCAAGATGATCGACCGCAACACCACGATCCCGACCTCCAAGACCGAGGTCTACTCCACCGCTGCCGACAACCAGACCAGCGTCGAGATCAACGTGCTCCAGGGCGAGCGCGAGCTTGCCCGCGACAACAAGTCGCTCGGTAAGTTCCAGCTGACCGGCATCCCGGCTGCCCGCCGCGGCGTGCCGCAGATCGAGGTCACCTTCGACATCGACGCCAACGGTATCGTCAAGGTCTCCGCTAAGGACAAGGGCACCGGCAAGGAGCAGCAGATCACCATCTCCGGCTCCACCGCGCTTTCCGACGACGAAGTCGATCGCATGGTCAAGGACGCCGAGGCTCATGCTGAGGAGGACAAGAAGCAGAAGGAGGAGGTCGAGGTCCGCAACCAGACCGACAGCCTGTGCTACTCCACCGAGCAGACCCTCAACGAGCTGGGCGACAAGGTTTCCGCCGACGTGAAGTCCAAGGCCGAGGCCGCTATCGCCGACGCCAAGAAGGCGCTCGAGGGCTCTGACGTCGAGGCCATCAAGGCCGCCGGCGAGTCCCTGCAGTCTGTCGCCTACGAGCTGGCTCAGGTTGTCTATGCCGACGCTCAGCAGCAGACCGACGGCGCCGCCGGCGCCCAGCCTGCCGACGATGACGTCGTCGACGCCGACTACGAGGTTGTGGACGACGAGGACAAGTAATCATGTCCGCCCGTAAAGCTCGCACGGAGGCGGCCGCCGCTGGCGCCGCCCCCGTTGACTCCAAGGAGAAGGACGTGAAGATTCCCGTAGAGGCCGTCGACGATACCGAGGCCAACGAGGCCGCGGCCGCCGAGGCTGTCGAGAACCAGGTAGAGGATTCCAACAAGGAGGCGACGATGACCGAGGACGAGATGGTGGAAGCCGCTATCCGCGCCGGTGAGGAAGCCGCCGACAACGACTTTAAGCTCAAGTTCGAGCAGGCCCAAAAGGAGCTCGCCGACGTGCGCAGCGAGCTCGATGCTGCGGCAGAGGCTCAGAAGGCCGCCGAGGACAAGGCAAAGGACGCCACGGAGCGTACCGCCCGTCTGCAGGCTGACTGGGAGAACTTCCGTCGCCGCACCGCCAACGAGCGCATCGCCGAGCGCGAGCGCGCGACCGAGAAGCTCGTCACCGCGCTGCTGCCGGTGGTTGACGATATCGAGCGTGCAATCGACCATGCCCGCAGCCAGGAGCTTTCCGACGACTTTAAGCAGTTCGTCGATGGCGTTGACGCGGTGCATGCCAAGCTGCTCGACGTGTTTGCGCACGAGGGCGTTGAACCCATCGACCCCAAGGGCGAGGCGTTCGATCCGCTCGAGCACCAGGCCGTGGGACGTGTCGAGGACGCGGCGCAGTACGACGAGACCGTCAACGACGTGTACCAGAAGGGCTACCGCATGGCGGACCGCATCCTGCGCTCCGCGATGGTGACGGTGACGTACGGTGGCGAGAAGCGCCCCGCGCCGGAGCCCGAAGCGGCGCCCGAGGATGCTGCGGCCGATACGGCCGAGAGCACCGAGGAGTAATTGAGAAGGGCCCCGGGGCAACACCCGGGGCCCTTTCTGGCCTAGTGCCATATGAAAGCATGAGCCGTCGTCCACAAGGGCGGCGGACGTAACAGGAGAGGAGCTACGATGGCTGCAGGCAAAACCTTCTATGACATCCTGGGCGTATCCAAGAGCGCCTCCGACAAAGAGATCAAGAGCGCGTTTCGCAAGCTCGCGCAAAAATATCACCCCGATGCCGGCGGAGACGAGGCCAAGTTTAAGGAGATTAGCGAGGCCTACGAGACGCTTTCGGACGAGAAGAAGCGCAAAGAGTACGATCAGATGCTCATGTTCGGCGGCATGCCGGGCGCGGGCGGTGCGTATGGCGGCGGCTATGGTGCCGGTGCTGGCGCAAGCGGCTGGGGCGATATCTTCGACAGTATCTTTAGCGGCAACGGTGCCTGGGGCAGCGATTGGGGTTCGGGCTTTGCCGGGACCGCGGGCGCTGCCGGTGCGGGCGCGGGCCGCAACCGCGCGCGCAAGGGCGGCGACCTGTCGCTGACTGTCGATGTGACGGCCGAGGACGCGTTTCGCGGCGTGACGCACAAGGTTACCTACCGCATTCCCTCGACGGGCGAGCAGCAGACCATTACGGTCTCGGTGCCCGCGGGCGCGGTCGACGGCGGCAAGCTGCGCTACAAGCGCCGTGGCGAGTACGGTGTTGCCGGAGGCGAGCGCGGCGACCTGGTCGTGACCACGCATGTGGAGGAGCACCCGCTGTTCAAGCGCAAGGGTGCCGACGTGACCATGGAGGTGCCGATCTCGGTCTACGAGGCGGCGCTCGGCTGCACGGTGGACGTGCCCACGCCCGGCGGCGCGACGGTCCGCCTGAAGGTACCCGCGGGTACCCAGACGGGCAAGAAGTTCCGCTTTAAGGAAATGGGCGCGCCCGATGTTAAGCATCGCGGCCGCACGGGCGCGTTGCTTGTCGAGATCAAGGTGCAAGTTCCCACGAACCTGTCCGACGATGAACGCGAGGCCATGACCAAGTTGCGCGAGGCCGACACGCGCGACTATCGCGAGAAGGTCAACCGTTACAAGGCGACGTATTAAAAATGGAGCCCGAGGCGGGTTTTCCAGGTGCTCGAGATTGGCCTGAAAGAGGAGCGACGCGTACTCGGGTACGCGAGCGACGGTTTGAAGGCCAAGGTCGGGTGCCTGGGAAAGCCGCTTTGGGATGAGGTTGATTAAGAAGGGGTCTGTGAGTATGGCCGAGGACAATAGGAACAAACCGCTGTATATGATCAGCGTGGCGGCCGAGCTGACCGGTATGCACCCGCAGACTCTGCGCGTCTACGAGTCCAAGGGCCTGGTGAACCCCCAGCGCTCGGGCGGTAACACGCGTCTGTATTCGCGTGCCGATATCGAGCGCCTGGAGCTCATCAACCAGCTCACCGACGAGGGCATCAACCTTGCCGGCGTGGTGCGTATCCTCGATATGAAGGAGCGTGCCGAGGAGCGCGAGCGCGAGAACGAGAAACTCCGTGCCCGTGTGCGCCAGCTCGAGGAAGAGCTCCACGAGTACAAGATGCAGAAGAAGATCACCGCCCTTGCCCCGCGCGACGGCTCAGTCAACCCCGAGCAAGTCATGCGCAAGCTGCTGGGCGCCGGAGGGGATTTGTAGTTACGCGGTTTGCACGGCAAGTCTTAACACGAGAGTGGATAATCTCCCACTTTTGGTCCGCTTGAGAGCCAGAAACGGGAGATTATCCACTCTCATTTTCATTCGGCACTTGGGGACGTTCCTTTTGTGCCGGCACTTGGGGACACTCCTTGCACCGATACCGCCCTCTGCTTTACTGAGATAAAGTGAACGACGAGATTCGTAACCCGCTGGCAATCGTTCTATGGCACGATATTGAACGAATGTATGCTATGCGCCCGAGTTTTCGGGCAGAGTGGGAGACAGAATGGTCAAGCTGTACGAGGACGGCATCTACCTGCGTGGTGGCAACGAGGTTGTGCCTGCGGCCGAAGCTGCAGAGCGCGGTATCACCCAGGCGCCCGAGGATGCCAAGCGCGGCACCATCGCTTATTCGATTCTTCAGGCACATAACACGTCGGGCGACCCCGAGGCCCTCAAGATCCGCTTCGACGCCATGGCGAGCCATGACATCACCTTCGTCGGCATTATCCAGACGGCGCGCGCCTCGGGCATGAAGCAGTTCCCGCTGCCCTACGTGCTCACCAACTGCCACAACTCGCTGTGCGCCGTGGGTGGCACCATCAACGAGGACGACCACGTCTTTGGCCTCTCGGCTGCCAAAAAGTACGGCGGCATCTTCGTCCCGCCCCACATCGCCGTTATCCACTCCTTTATGCGTGAGAACTTTGCCGGCTGCGGCAAGATGATCCTGGGCTCCGACTCGCACACCCGCTACGGCGCCCTGGGCACCATGGCCGTGGGCGAGGGCGGCGGCGAGCTGGCCAAGCAGCTGCTGCGCGACACCTACGACGTCGCTTATCCCGGCGTCGTCGCCATCTACCTTACGGGTGCCCCGCGCCCCGGCGTCGGCCCGCATGACGTGGCGCTCGCCATCATCCGCGCTGTCTTTGCCAAGGGTTACGTCAAGAACAAGGTCATGGAGTTCGTGGGCCCCGGCATCGCGAGCATGACGACCGACTACCGCAACGGCGTCGACGTCATGACCACCGAGACCACCTGCCTTTCCTCCATTTGGGCTACCGACGAGGATACGCATGCGTTTTTGACCATGCACGGCCGCGGCGACGACTATCGTGAGCTCAAGCCCGCCGATGTCGCCTACTACGACGGCTGCGTCGAAGTCGATCTGTCGAGTATCAAGCCCATGATCGCGTTGCCGTTCCATCCTTCTAACGGCTTTGAGATCGACGAGCTCAACGAGAACCTCGAGGACATCCTGCATGAGGTGGAGCTCGAGGCCGCCAAGATCGGCGAGGGCAAGACGCACTTTAGCCTGCTCGACAAGATCGTCGACGGCAAGCTGCACGTGCAGCAGGGCGTTATCGCCGGCTGCTCGGGCGGCAACTACGACTCCGTGGTCCAGGCTGCTCGCGTGCTCAAGGGCGCTAACACCGGCTGCGGCGAGTTCTCGCTGTCGGTCTATCCCACGAGCCAGCCCGTGGCACTCGAGCTTACACGCCGCGGCTACATCTACGACCTTATGGAGGCCGGTGCGATTGTGCGCACGGCATTCTGCGGCCCGTGCTTCGGCGCCGGCGACACGCCTGCCAACAACGGCCTTTCGATCCGCCACACCACGCGCAACTTCCCCAATCGCGAGGGTTCCAAGCCGGGCAACGGTCAGCTGAGCGCCGTGGCCCTGATGGACGCCCGCTCCATTGCGGCGACGGCTGCCAACGGCGGCGTCCTGACGCCGGCGACCGACCTGCCCGAGGAGATTTGGGACGAGGCCTGCGAGTACACCTTTGACGACGCGCCGTACAAGAAGCGCGTGTACTGGGGCTTTGGTAAGGCTGAGCCTGCCGACGAGCTGGTCGAGGGCCCCAACATCAAGCCGTGGCCCGCGATGGAGCCGCTCGGCGACGACATCCTGCTCAAGGTGTGCTCCAAGATCATGGACCCGGTCACCACGACCGACGAGCTCATTCCCTCGGGCGAGACGAGCTCCTTCCGCTCCAACCCGCTGGGCCTGGCCGAGTTTACGCTGAGCCGCCGCGACCCGGCTTACGTGGGCCGCTCCAAGGAGGTCGACGCGGTGGAGAAGCGCCGCGTTGCCGGCGAGTCCGCGGGCGATCTGACCGCGCTCGATGCCGAGCTTGCCGGTGTGTTTGAGGCGCTGGCCGGCGCAGGTGTCGCGGCCGATGCCAAGGCTACCGAGTACGGCTCCATGCTCTACGCCAAGAAGCCCGGCGATGGCTCTGCCCGCGAGCAGGCCGCAAGCTGCCAGCGCGTGATCGGCGGCCTGGCCAACATCGTCCACGAGTACGCCACCAAGCGTTATCGCTCCAACGTGATGAACTGGGGCATGGTGCCCTTCCAGATGGAGGCCGAGCCCAACTTTGAGGTGGGCGACTACGTCTTCGTGCCGGGTATCCGCGCCGCGCTCGACGGCGACCTGCAGAACATCGCTGCCTACGTGGTGCGTGCCGACGGTGCGGTTGAGCAGATTGAGCTCTACATTGCCGATATGACGGCCGAGGAGCGCGCCATCGTCAAGGCCGGCTGCCTGATCAACTACAACAAGTTCAAGGCCGCTGCCGAGTAACGCACATACTTGTCCGCCCGGGGCTTACCCTTTCCCGTCCGCTCACGCGCTTCGCGAGGGTCGCGTTCGGGAAAGGGTAAGCCCCGGGCTACATTTCTGCGTTCTCGTTGGGTCTTGAGGGACGCTAAAATCGAGGTTGCAACTCTCCTCTATGGGGGAGTGCGCCTTTGTTCATATGCTATCTAGAATTGACAGTATGAAGTTGGCGCTTTAAAGTGAGCTCAAAACACTCTCGTTTGTGGAGTTGAAGATGAAGCGTTGCACTTCTGTTTTGTTGCTGTTGGTGGCTTGCGTCGTCGCTGCTGCGGGCGTGGTCCTATTTGGCTCGCTTATCTTCTATGGGCCGAGTGGGGTTGAGCAGACGGTCGAGATGGCGTCCCTTGTTGCATCGATGCCCGGGCAAATGATTTCGGACGTTACAAAGCCCGATGAGATAACGCTCGATATCGAGGAAACGCCGGGCATTCTAAGCATAAGCAACTACCCCATGATTGAACTTGGCTCGTCTCGCTATACCAAGGACGAGAAGTTGTCCCGACAGGCGCTGGACTTGCTAAATGGGCGTTCGTTCAAACGCTGGGACGGTTGGGATGCCTATGAGCGTCGACGTGGTTCTGTGAACGGTGGCTACTATACAACGCTGAAGCTGTATTCATCTGATGGCAAACTGATGCGCACCGTTAACTACAATCCGGAATACGCAAAAGCCGGAGGTGGGGACGGCGTCTATATCCAAGATGGCGGCGTGACCTACATTCTTGAAGGCGACCAGCAGCAGGTGATCGATTTTTTGGATCGTTGCGTGATGGACGCGTACGACCAGACCTGCTTGCCCGACCCGCAGACTGCACGCGATAGTGGGTCTGCCCGTTCATGGCTGTTCGAGGATGAGATGCCCTGGACCGCCGAATCGGGAAGCACAGGCTCGGCAAAAGAGTAGAGAACGCGACCACCACAAAGGTGCCCTTTGTGGTGGTTCTCGGCCTGTCTCGATCTGCAACATCTGGGCCGCTAAAAGTGGGTTTGGTGTTACAGATTTAGATTATCGGTTCAGGCATTTTCCGTTTGTCTCGATCTGTAACAGGTGGACCCTTATTTACCGAGTAGTTGTTACAGATTTAGATAAACGGGCGCCGCTGAGCATTTCATCTCAATCTGTAACATCTGGGGTCAAAAATGGCCGCTAGATGTTACAGATCGAGATGTTGGCCGTCATAGCCGAAACCACCACAAAGGTGTCCCCTTTGTGGTGGTTTCGGCTATGACGGCCAACATTGTTGCGCTCATTGAGTACAACAATGAATGTCTCTACAGGATTTCATCTGGGGTGGCGGGTTTGGTTGTTTTGGGGATGCCGAGTTTGGACGACGCGAAATCGTCAACATTGTCCTTAATTCCGTCTTTGGTGTAGACGGTGACCATATAGGTGCTGTGTCCGAATTCGCTCTTGTCGCGTGTTGCCCAGGCCTGCCAGTAGGCGGCCCCACTTCGCCCTTCGATTTTTCCGACACGGCGGAGTTCTGTTCGCTTTAATTTTTGGTCGCTATAGATGGTTCGACCGGCCTCCTCGGTGAGCCCGCACTGTTCAAGCATCTTGTCGAGGACCTGGTTCATGTGGCGTTCATCGGTGTTTGGTGCGTAGTCGTAGGCGAGGGTGATGGAGTCGAGTGGCTGGTCGTCGATCAGATAGTTTAGCGTCTGAGGTTCAAGGCAGAAATAGGGGGAGCATCCGTCGATCTGACCGAGCAGTGGCAACTTTGACTGCCAACTTCCGGTGGGAATTGCATCTTCGTAGAACACGCCACGGCAGACAAAGGAGAGCGAGGTGGCACGCGAGCCGGCGTCGATCATCCCGCAAAGATCGAAGGGCGAGGCGATACCAAAAGAAAAGGGCGTGACGACGATAAGGAAGAGCATCACGATGGGTATGGCGAGAATGGCGATGACGTTGCGACCGGTGGAATGAGACGGCTTCATATGATTTCCCCGAGACAAATGACAGACAAGGCCGATTGCAAATGAATATTCTCACATAACAATTTATTTTAGCCCATAACAAGAAAGGACAACAGACATTGAGAGCAGGGCTGTTTGTCCGGTCGTACATTTTCGTTCTCCATCACCACAAAGGTGCCTGTCCCCTTTGTGGTGGTTTTCGGTCTGTCTCGATCTGTAACATCTGGGCCGTTAAAAGTGGGCTTGGTGTTACAGATTGAGATTTTCGATTCGGGCGTCTTCTGTTTATCTCGATCTGTAACAGGTAGACCCTTATTTGCCGAGTAGTTGTTACAGATTTAGATAATCGGGAGCTACTGAACATTTCATCTCGATCTATAACATCTGGACCCAAAAACGGCTGCTAGATGTTACAGATCGAGACGGTAGCGTGCCGGGGCCACAGCGGGTCGACGTCTCAGTACCCTATCCTTCAATCACTCAGAAAATCTTATATATAGAGACTTAGATTTGTGTATAAGAACGCGTAAAGCTGGCAACAATACTTCTCGAACAACGTGAAGCCGCCCCGTAGGGCGGCCGCCCCAAGAGAGGTGATTCCATGAGAATCGATAAGCTAGCAATGACGTCGCGCGAGGCGCTGCAGACCGCCATGGGCACGGCCGCCGACGCGCAGGCAGGCGCGGTGGAGCCGATTCACCTGCTGTCTGCCCTGCTCGGTGCCGGCGAGCGCAACATTTCCGTGATCATCGAGCGCATTGGCGCCGATCCCGCCCAGCTCGCGCGCTCTACGCAGGATGCCATCGACCATGCGCCCAAGGTTTCGGGCGAGGGCCAGCAGATGGGTCTTTCCAACGAACTCGTTCGCGTCATCGAAAAGGCCGAAAAGAAGGCCACCAAGATGGGCGACAGCTTTGTGGTGACCGAGCATCTGCTCATGGCGCTTGCCGAGGACAAGGGCGAGGCGGGCCGCGTGCTGCGCGACGCCGGCGTTACCAAGGAGCGCATCGAGCAAGTCTACGAGGAGCTGCGCGGCGATGATCGCGTGACGTCTGCCGAGGACAAGACCCAGTTTGAGGCGCTGGAGCAGTACGGCCGCAACATCTGCGACCTTGCCCGCGCCGGCAAGCTCGACCCGGTCATCGGCCGTACCGACGAGATCCGCCGCACCATCCAGGTCCTATCCCGTCGCACCAAGAACAACCCCGTGCTCATCGGTGAGCCGGGCGTCGGTAAGACGGCCATCGTCGAGGGCATCGCCCAGCGTATCGTGGCCGGCGACGTGCCGAGCACCCTGCGCGACCGCGACCTCATCGAGCTCGACATGAGCGCGCTGGTCGCCGGCGCCAAGTACCGCGGCGAGTTCGAGGACCGCTTGAAGGCCGTGCTCAAGGAAGTCCAGAAGTCCGAGGGCAAGGTCATCCTGTTCATCGATGAGCTCCACACCATCGTGGGCGCGGGTGCCACCGAGGGTTCCATGGACGCTGGCAACATCCTGAAGCCGGCGCTTGCCCGTGGCGACCTGCATGCGATTGGCGCGACCACGCTTGACGAATACCGCAAGTACATCGAGAAAGACGCGGCGCTCGCCCGTCGTTTCCAGACCGTTCTGGTGAGCGAGCCCACCGTCGAGGACACCATCTCGATCCTGCGTGGCCTCAAGGAGAAGTACGAGATCTTCCACGGCGTGCATATCACCGACGGCGCGCTCGTGGCCGCCGCCGACCTCTCCGATCGCTACATCGCCGACCGTTTCCTGCCCGACAAGGCCATCGACCTGGTCGACGAGGCCGCAAGCCGCCTGCGCATGGAGCTCGACAGCATGCCGGTCGAGATCGACGCCACCACGCGTCAGCTCACCCAGCTGCAGATCGAGGAGCAGGCGCTCATGAAGGAGACCGACGACGCCTCCAAGGAGCGTCTGGAGGCCCTGCGTCAGGAGATCGCCGAGGTCCAGGAAAAGCTCAACGTGCAAAAGGCCGGTTGGCTCAACCAAAAGAACGCCATCGACCACGTGCAGGAGCTCAAGGGCAAGCTCGACGAGGCCAAGAGCGAGGAGGAGCGCGCAACGCGCAACGGCGATCTGGGCCGTGCGTCCGAGTTGCGCTATGCCGTGATCCCGGGCCTGCAGCAGCAGATTCAGGAGTCCGAGGCCGCGCTCGAGGCGCAGAAGGAGCAGGACGGCGAGGGCCTGAACGAGCAGGTGACCTCTGATGAGATCGCCGAGGTCGTGAGCGCCTGGACCGGTGTGCCCGTGTCCAAGATGATGCAGGGCGAGCTCGATAAGCTCAAGGGCCTGGAAGGCGAGCTGCATAAGCGTGTCATCGGCCAGGACGAGGCCGTCTCCGCCGTCGCCGCGGCCGTGCGCCGCAGCCGCGCGGGTCTCTCCGATCCGGACAAGCCCATCGGAAGCTTCTTCTTCCTGGGTCCCACTGGCGTGGGCAAGACCGAGCTCGCCAAGGCGCTGGCCGAGTGCCTGTTCGACGACGAGCGCGCGCTCGTGCGTATCGACATGTCCGAGTACATGGAGAAATTCAGCGTCCAACGTCTGATCGGTGCGCCTCCGGGATACGTGGGCTACGACGAGGGCGGCCAGCTCACCGAGGCCGTGCGCCGTCGTCCGTACTCCGTGATCTTGCTCGACGAGATGGAGAAGGCTCATCCGGACGTCTTCAACGTGCTGCTGCAGGTGCTTGACGACGGTCGTCTGACCGATGGTCAGGGTCGTCAGGTGTCCTTCAAGAACACGATCATCATCATGACGTCCAACGTGGGCTCCAAGTCCATCGCCGACCTGTCCGGTAAGGACGAGGAGGAGATGCGCCATCAGGTCGACGCGGCCATGGCTCAGACCTTCCGCCCCGAGTTCCTCAACCGTATCGACGACATCGTGGTGTTCCATCCGCTCGGCATGGCGCAGATCGAGAAGATCGTCGACATCCAGCTCGCCGACGTCCGCGCACGTCTTGCCAAGGAGCGCATGACGCTTGCCATCACCCCGGCGGCCAAGCAGATGCTCGCCGTGGGCGGCCTGGACCCGGTCTTTGGCGCCCGTCCGCTCAAGCGTCTGGTGCAGCGCGAGGTCGTGGACGCCATCGCCGCCGCCATCATCGACGGTACGGTGCGCGAGGGCGATCAGGTGACGGTCGACGTCGACAAGGACGGCGGCTTTACCGTCGTGTGCGACAACACGCCGGCGGCCACCTACGAGGTCCCCGACGCCGAGTAGATTTTTGGGACATGCCTTAAAATCCACCAGCCCGTCTCTAAACGCCAAGGGCGGCGGATCCAATTGGGTCCGCCGCCCTTTTTCGTGCGACAATCGATGATGCCGAACGGATGCGATGTAAGGAGCTATGCAGATGAAAGACGAGATCAAGACAAGCGCGCCGGCGCCCAGGCCCACGTCCAAACCGGCGCCCAAGCCGCGCGACCCCTACATCCGTGCCGAGAACGAGGACGATGACGGTTACGACCCCTACAGCGACCGACGCCCCGAGCGTGAGCCGATGTTCGAAGCTGACCCATGGCGCTAATTGCATCAAGTAGCTAATTTGGCGATGATTTTCTGGGACGTGTCTCTATAGTTTTGTCAACCGCGCGCTTCGCGCCATTTCGGCATGACGCATCCGGGCGCCCGGCGCCCCCGCTTCCCCTTCGGTTGATCCCGCCGCCCGCTAGGCCGCGTACGGGACGGCGTCGCGCATGATCGCGTAGATGACCTTGAGCCTCTTCCTCGCGACCGCCTTCAGCGCCTTGCTGTGCCTCATCCCCCTCGCCCTGCACTCCCCGTAGTACCTCCCGAACCTGTTGTCCGTGCCGATGAGGGAGTTGCAGCTGAATATGAGCAGGTTCTTGAGCTGCCTGTTCCCGCCGTGCTGCGGCGATGTCGACCTGATGCTGCTCCCGGAGCGCCTATCGGACGGCGCCACGCCGCAATAGCTCGCGAGCTCGTCGTGCCCCCTGAACGCGGATATGTCGATCGACGTCACCAGCGCCGCGGCGGTCTTGGGGCCGATCCCGGGCACCGTGAGGAGGCACTCGTAGACCTCGTCGCCCGCCAGCGAGTCGGCCACGAGCGGGTCGAGCTCCTCGATGTCGGCGTCGAGGGAGGCTATCTCCCGGGCGAGTATCCGGACCGCGACGTCCTCGCCGGCCGGGAGCCGCCTTCCCGAGCGCGACGAGGCCAGCAGCGCCTCCCAGAGCCTCCTGGCCCCCGCGGCGGGGGCGCCCGCGCGCCTGGCGGCGCTCGAGAACCTGCGCCAGCCGGCGGCCGAGCACCCGGCGGCCCCGCCGAACTCGGCCAGCATCGACACCTGCCAGCGGCTCGACGGGTCGACCTGGCGTCTCTGCTGCAGGCATGGTGTATCCTCTCCCTTGAGCCGGCCGTAAGCCGCGGAAGCGACACCCACATTACCCGGCCGTGGCCCGGTCCGGGCCCGGCACATCTCTATCAGTCGTTCCCCGCGGCCCCTCCCGCCCCGGCGGCAACACGTCCCGGGCCCTCTACGGGGCAGGGGCTGACGGCCGTCCGGGGCGGTCGGCCAGCGACCACCGGTACGGCTCAATCGTATAACCATGCAACGGAAAAGAGCCGCCCTTTCGGACGACTCAAACTGTAATGGGGTAGTCAAAAAAGTCCCGTCCCAAATCGACTGCCCAGGGAGTCGCATTCGAGCTTGGTTGTCCTCTCAGCCACTCGGCATCCTTCGAGCACTAATAGTGAAAAAACTTGCTTAAGTGTTAATCAAGTCATACATAATCTTGCTCTCTAATTAATCAAGAATCGCTATAATTTTGATTAGCTAGAGAGCAAGATTGGAGAATCATGGCATTCAACGACTTGATCGCCCAGAAAATAAAGGACTTTGAACAGCAGGGGGTTCCGCAGGTCTTTGAGCGAGACCTTGATCTAGGAAACCCACAGGAGCCAAAGCGCGACAACATCGTAAATGTGATTGTGGGGGCCCGCCGTTGTGGAAAGACGTATCGCCTGTATCAGGAGATGCGGCGGCTTCAGAGCCGGGGCGTCGAGCTTGACCGGATGCTTTACTTCAATTTTGAGGATGAGCGCTTGCGCCCGTATGAGCCATCGCTGCTGGCGGACGTGCTCGACACGTTCTATGCGCTGTATCCTGTTGCTCGAACCGAGGGCGCTTACATTTTCTTTGACGAGATCCAGGAAATTCCCGAATGGGGTGCGTTTCTGCGGCGTGTAGTCGATACGGAGAAAGCGACCGTCTATGTGACGGGATCTTCTTCTAAGATGCTGTCCTCAGAACTTAAGAGCGAGTTCAGGGGTCGTTCTCTTGTGCGAGAGCTTTTTCCGTTGAGTTTTTCGGAATACGTTCGATATAAGACGGGGAGCGTTCTCGAGCCAGATGCGACCTTTTCCCCGAGCGATGCAGCGCTGCTTCGACATCATCTGATCGGGTATCTTGAACAAGGGGGATTCATCGCGACACTTGAGCAGACGCCCACAGACGCGATTCAGCTGCTACAGGAATATGCTTCGCGAACGGTCGCTATGGACGTCGTTGAGCGTTACGACGTCAAGAACCCTCGCCTGGCATCGCTGTTCTTGACGCGGTGTATGGCATCTTCGGGACGAGAGCTGTCAGTGAACAAAGTGTACAACGAGTTCAAGAGCAGACAGATACCCGTCAGTCGTAATTCGCTCAGCGATTTACTTGAGTATTATGAGGACGCCTACCTGTTATTTTCTGTGCCGGAGTTCACGCGTTCACTGGCAAATAACATGCGGTCTGCGTCTAAGGTCTACGCTGTCGACCCTGCGATGTTTGGAGCATTCTCTCCCGCATCAGCATTGGACCAGGGCCAGAGGCTCGAGACCGCAGTGTTCAATGCGCTAAGAAGAAAGACTCCCGCGGTGAGGACCGGCTCGGTCTGCCGCCTGCTGATCAAAGAGAAGAGCAAAAGCCATGAGGTGGACTTTGTGGCTGGGGACGCGCTTCTCATGCGGGCTTATAGCCTGATTCAGGTGAGTGCGGATATGGCACGTGAGAAAACGCGCGAGCGCGAAATTGCCGCGCTTGATGCCTCGATGGCCCAGTTCGATCTTGGCGAGTCGGCAATCGTTACCATGGATGAACAGACCGATATTTCATGCGAGCACGGTGTGGTCCACGTTGTGCCCGCATGGAAGTGGCTCCTTGCCTAATCATCTATGGACCTGTGGGGTCAGGACCTCCTGGCTCCCTCATCACGGTTGGGGAGCACCTTGCTGCGCCAGGCTAGTCCTGGGCTTTGATACTCGGCATCAGAATCTGGGCGAGGTAGTCGGTCTCGAGTTTGGCGGCGGCGTCGGCCTTGCCGTCTTTGCCGACCAGCACGTTCTTGATCTGGCTATAGGTATAGCGGTTGCCGGTCGTAAGCTCGACAAGCTCAATGGCCGTGTCCATGGGGTAGGTTGACACGGGGTTCTGCGTCTGTCCGTTGATGGTCTGGGGCACCACGTACGGATAGACGGGGCCGCTGGCGTAGACGGTATAACCGTTGCCTAGATTGGCCGCGCCCAAAACCGTATCGCCTTCATCGGGCGTAAAGCTCTCGCCCTCGCGCACCGCGACGAGCGTCACGAGCGGCGTATTGGCGTCGTCGCCCAGATAGATGCATAGCGTGCTTCCGTTTTGCCAAGTTGCGACCTTGCCGTACCACTCGACGGGAATATCGAGCTGGTAGAGGTCGGTTGCCTTGTGGCGAGCGTCAGCATCACGGGACGCCTGTGCCTTTTGCGCGCTCACGGCATTGACGGCGGCGTCGCGCCGCGCGGTTGCTGCCTGCTGGAGCACTTTGGCAGCCGCGGCGGAGCTCGCACCGCCCTCCTCGGCATACTTGGCGGCGGCATCGATCTGGTCGTCAGTCACCGTGTCGGCCGAAGGCACCTTGAGCTTAAAGGTGGCCTGGGCACTTAAATCCTGTCCATCGCTCTTAACGGTGACCTGTGCCTTGGTGGTCGGGACAGTGTAGATAGTGCCGTCCGCCGCGATGGGGGAGGCGGCGATGGAGAGCGTGTAATCGCCGGGCAGCAGCTTGATGCCGCGACCGTGCTCATCAACGTAGAGCGTCTCGCTCACGGACGAGCCGTCAGAATCCTGCCCACTTACCTGCACGGGAATCTTGGAGCCAGTAGAGCAGTCGAGCCCCGCGGCATGTACGCCAATCTGCACCGACATCATCGTGTGCGCATTGGCGGCGACAACGGCTGCCTGTTCGTGCTGATATCCGTTCCAGGCGGCATAGCCCGCGCCTCCGGCAACGAGCGCGACGGCTACAACGCCTGCCACCATCAGATTGCGGCGCTTGGGCGTCATCTTGCGATGGCGAACCTCGGCCTCGCGTGCCGAGGGGACAGACGGCAGGGGAATATCGCCCATGGCGATGGTCTCGTCGACGATAGGCGCAGAGCCCAAGCCAGGGAGCTCGCGGGTCAGCGAATCCTCAGCCGGCAAGCTGTCGAGCAGGACGGTTCCCTCGCCCGCGTCGGATTCGGGCTGGTCGTCGTCCTCGCTTTCGGAGTTCTCGTGTCCCGCCTCATCCCCGGCGGGCGCAGCATCATCGTCGGCATCTTGTTCGCCTTCGGCTTCTGACTCATCCTGCGCATCAACAGTCGAATCGTCAAACGCAATCTCGCCCAGCGCGATCTGGTCTAGGCTCTCCAAGGCCTCGGCACACGCTTCTGCATCTTGAGCCGCATCCTCGCGGCCGCACGTCTCATCGCTCATATATCCCCCAATGCAATATCGGCTCAACAATGTACCCAAAAATGGGGCCATATAGAGCCGGCGTGCAATTTGAAATACGATTTAATCCGAGGGCGACATCCGACCCAAAGGCGCGACAACAAAAAGCCCCCGGAACGCGAGCGAATCGCGTTCCGGGGGCTGCGCGAGGCATTGGATCGAAAGCCGGACAAGTGTTTCTATACCCAGGTTCCGACAACGGTCAACACATTACTCGGCGTGCGCGTAATCAACCTTGGCGCGGCGGGCGGTAGCCTTCTCCCAATCGCTGGTGCCCTCAAAGACATCCTGCTTATAGGGATTGCGGCCGAGCTTCTTGGCACGGTAGGCGATGTAGATGATCGCGGCGACGTTGGCGACCAGTGCGGCGATCGAGACCGCGGTAGCGGCGCCGGGGTCGAGCGTGGAGTGGGTCACAAAGATGGACTCCTCCTGGAAGTAGGGGAATACCTGGGCAAACATGCACCAAATAGCCAGCGTAAAGGCGCGGTTCTGGATCCAGCCGCCCTTGTTCCAGATAAAGGCCGCCACGGTGGGGGCCAGCAGCAGCGCAAAGCCGCAGAACCAGGAGTGGGTGGGCAGGCAGTTGTAGGTGTAGCAGAAGTTCCAGATATCGTAGGCGATGATGTAGACCCAGGTCATGTCGGGCCACAGCATGTCGGTCTTGTCCTCGGAGGCGTAGACGCTCCACCAGCCGGTCATGCAGAAGATGTTGATGATACCGGCGATGCCGTTGAACACGTTGTTCCAGCCGGCGAGCTGCGTGGCGCCCTCGGAGGTGACCCAGGTGGACTCGCCCAGGACAAAGAAGTGATAGGCGCTCTCAAAGTCGGACACGACGGCGATCATGATGTTGATGGCAACGATCACGAACGGCCATGCGCGGAACCAGTGCGCCTTGCCGATCTTGCCCCACTGGTACTTAATGGCGATGAAGCCCCAGCAGCCGGCCAGCGCCGCGTATACCTTGGCGTAGTGGAACCAGCTGTTTTGGTACACGTGGGTGGGGTTGGTGAGCGCCCACTCGGCGCCCTGCGAAACGCCGACGGCGATGGCGACGCAGTAGATGGTCATGGCAAGCGGAGCCACGCCAAAGATGATGGCCGCGCCGAGCTTGGTGCGGCGGCCGACCTCGTTGAGCACGATCAGGCCGATAAAGACCATGGCCCAGCCGGCCCAGTGGATAAGGGTATCGCTACCCCAAACATCGAACAGCATGCTGCTCTCCTTTCACACGCCCGCGGCCCCTCTTCTGATCGCGGGCAGTTTGGCCAAATGTCGTCAGTTCTGGGGCTTGCGCTCCGGATACTTGGCGGTATAGCCCTCGATGTGGAGTGTCGAGGCGATGATTTCCTTGACCGTCTCGTCGGGCACATCGGGATGCGTGCGGATATACATCAACAACCCCATGATGAGGGTGTAGAACGTCTCGTAGACATGGTCGATGCGTAGCTCATGATGGGCGACAAAGTCCACCACGGTGGTGTCGCAGATATACTGCGCCACACGCTGGACCACGTTGTGCAAAAAGCCGCCGTAGAGCGCGCCGCTGCTTGAGGTGAGCGTACTCGGCAGCTCGTGGCCGCTGGCGACCAGGCGCTTAAAGAGCGGGGCGACGGTGTCGAGTGCGCCCTCGATATCACCGACGATGCGGTTGGCATTCCACTGCTCGAGCTCGGAGATAAAACCGTCGATTGCCTCGTCCATGACGGCGGTGACGGCGGCGTCCATATCGGCAAAGTAGTGGTAGAACAATGAACGCGTGCAGCCGGCTCGCTTGGTCACGGCCGATACCGATAGGTGGGACACGCCCAGCTCGGAGCTTACGGTGCGCACGGCATCGAGGATCTCGCGACGGCGTTCGTCGCCCGTCAGGCGCTTTGCCGCGCTATCGGATGCGGGAACGGCATCGACCACAGAGGTATCTGCTGTGTTGTTGCCCATGTTTTGCCGCCTTTCATCCTCTTTTGCCTGACCGTTCGCCTAACAGTCTTGAATATTGTTGACGGTTCGTCAATACTATTTTTGACACAATGTCAACTAATGGCGGGTGAACGGCATGGGGGCATGCCCGGCCTGCAAAAAAGAGGGGTGCCGCGGTCTCGTCGGGCTGTGGCAAGAGAAGGGACAACCATGATTCTCAACGGACCGGGGATTAGCTACACCGAGCCCGACATCGGTTCGGAGTTCGTGCCGCCGCTGCCGGAGCATCCGCGCGAGGCCATCGTCAAGCTGTGCGAGCACTGCACCAACCGTCTGCTGCATCGCGATGAGCTGCTGGGCTACGAGTACTGGTCGTTTGCCGAGGCCGCGACTGACGAGCAGGCCGAAGTGCTCTGCAAGATGAAGATGCGCCGTCCCTATACGCTGCCCGAGATGGTCAAGCTCACCGGCATGCCCGAAGCCGATATCGAGAAGATGCTCGACGATATGAGCTACACGGGCCTGCTCGAGTACAACTGGGAAAACCCCGAGCGTGCCAAGCAGTGGGTGCTGCCCATGCTGGTGCCGGGTTCTGCCGAGTTCCTCAACATGCGCGTGAGCCAGCTCGAGGAGCACCCGGTCTATGCCAAGTTCTTTGAGCAGGCGTCCAAGGGCCCGCTGTCCAAGGCCACGCCGATGGTGCCGCCCGGAGGCGCGGGCATCGGCATGCACGTCATTCCGGTCGAGAAGGCCATTGACGCCACGAGCACCTCGGTGCCCATTGAGCATATCGAGCATTGGCTCGACAAATACGAGGGCAAGTATGCCGCCAGCACCTGCAGCTGCCGCGCGAGCCGTCGTGTGATGGGTGAGGGTTGCGCCGACGATCCGGCCGACTGGTGCATCGCCGTGGGCGATATGGCCGATTACGTGGTCGAGACCGACCGCGGCCATTACGTGACCCGCGACGAGGTCTACGACATCCTGCGCCAGGCCGAGGACAACGGCTTTGTGCACCAGATCACGAACATCGACGGCGAGAACAAAATCTTCGCCATCTGCAACTGCAACGTCAACGTGTGCTACGCCCTGCGTACCTCGCAGCTGTTCAACACGCCCAACCTATCGCGTTCGGCCTATGTCGCCAAGGTCGAGAAGGACAAGTGCGTGGCCTGCGGTCGCTGCGTTGAGGTGTGCCCTGCCGGCGCCGCCAAGCTGGGCCAGAAGCTCTGCAGCAAAAAGGCCGGCGGCCACGTGCCCGAGTATCCGCGCCAGGAGCTGCCCGACGCCACCAAGTGGGACCACACCAAGTGGTCGCCTAACTATCGCAACGACAACCGTATCGAGACGCACGAATCCGGCACCGCACCCTGCAAGACGGCCTGCCCCGCGCATGTCGCCGTTCAGGGCTATTTGAAGCTCGCGGCTCAGGGTCGCTACGACGAGGCCCTGGCGCTCATCAAGCGCGAGAACCCGCTGCCTGCTATCTGCGGCCGCGTGTGCAACCGCCGCTGCGAGGACGCCTGCACTCGCGGTCGCGTGGACGCCGCCGTGGCTATCGACGAGGTCAAGAAGTTTATCGCCCAGCGCGACCTGGATGCCGCGACCCGTTATGTCCCGCCTGTGGTGACGCCGACGCGCGCCGGCGGCTTCGACCAGAAGATCGCAATCATCGGTGCCGGTCCGGCCGGCCTGTCCTGCGCCTTTTATCTGGCCGAGAAGGGCTACAAGCCCGTCGTGTTCGAGAAGAACGAGCGCCCGGGCGGCATGCTCACCTACGGCATCCCCAGCTTTAAGCTGCAGAAGGATGTCATTGAGGCCGAGGTCGAGGTCATCCGCCTGATGGGCGCCGAGTTCCGCTACGGCGTGGAGGTCGGCCGCGATGTGACGCTCGACGAGCTGCGCGCGCAGGGCTTTAAGGCCTTCTACGTGGCTATTGGCTGTCAGGGCGGCCGCCTTGCCGGTATTCCGGGCGAGGATGCCGAGGACGTGACTGTGGCCGTCGACTTTTTGCGCGAGGTCAACAGCGGCAAGATTGACGCGCTGCCCGGTCGCACCATCGTGGTGGGCGGCGGCAACGTGGCTATCGACGTGGCCCGCAACGCCTGCCGCCTGGGTTCCGAGCATGTTGAGATGTTCTGCCTGGAGAGCGAGGCCCAGATGCCCGCCAGCGAGGAGGAGCGTCGCGAGGCCATCGAGGACGGCGCGCACATCAGCTGCGGCTGGGGCCCCAAGGAGGTCCATCTGGATGAGGCCGGTCGTGTGTGCGGCGTTACCTTTAAGCGCTGCACGCGTGTCATGGACGATGAGGGCCGTTTTGCGCCTGAGTACGACGAGAACGACCTGCGTCGTGTGGATGCCGATCGTGTCGTCATGTCGATCGGTCAGTCCATCGTGTGGGGCGACCTGCTGGCTGGCTCCAAGGTGGAGCTTGGCCGCGGTCAGGGCGCTCTTGCCGATCCCCAGACCTACCAGACCACCGAGCCCGATGTTTTTGTGGGCGGCGACGTCTACACCGGTCCGAGCTTTGCTATCGACGCCATCGCCGCTGGTCACGAGGCCGCCGTGTCCATCCATCGCTTTGTGCAGCCGGGCTCCACGCTCACCATCGGCCGCAACCAGCGCCGCTACACCGCGCTCGACCGCGACGATGTCGTGATTGAGAGCTATGACAACGCGAGCCGCGAGGTTGCCCACGTCGACCGTGAGCGCGAGAAGACTGCGCCGTTTAGCGAGTACGTCGAGACCTTTACCGAGGAGCAGGTGCGCACCGAGACCGCCCGCTGCCTGGGCTGCGGCGCCTCGATCGTCGATCCCAACAAGTGTATCGGCTGCGGCCTGTGCACTACCAAGTGCGCCTTCGATGCCATCCACCTCGATCGCGATCGCCCCGAGTGCTCCACCATGGTCAAATACGAGCAAAAGCTCCCCAGCCTGGGCAAGTACGTCCTCAAGCGTGCGATCAAAATTAAATTTGGTCGAAAGTAGTTAGGTGCCCGCCTTGCATGAATTAGGAATCGTCTATCACATCATTCGCGATGTTGAGAATGTGGCGCGCGCCAATGGCGTGGGTCGCGTCTCGAGCGTGACGTTGCTGCTGGGCGAGGTCTCGGGCGTCGTTCCCGACCTGCTGCTCGATGCTTGGCGTTGGGCGGCAGATAAAAAGCCCATCACTGAGGGGGCGGAGCTTATCGTAGAACCTGTCGAGGCCGTGACGCACTGCGAGGCGTGCGGCCGCGACTACGGCACGGTCGAGCACGGCAAGACCTGTCCCCATTGCGGCAGCGGCGAGACCTATCTGCTGCAGGGCCAAGAGGTCATGATCAAGCAGATCGAGACTCCCGACGAGGAGCCCGCGGACGCCGACCCCGACGGCCTCGCTGCATCCGCCGATACCCCCGATGCCGTTGACGCCGCCAACCCCCTCCACATCGCCTAGCCCCTCATCAGTTGCGGTGAAACAGTTCCTAAAATCGGCCCCATGGCCCCCAATCAGGAACTATTCCACCGCAACTTTTTTGTCGCTATTGTTCAGTTTGGCTAGATTTTCAGAGCATATTTGTCATTAGCAGTCAAGTTCAGCCTGTTTAAACAGAATTGCGCCGCATTGAGCACCTTTTCATCTAGTTATAGTCGGTATTAATGAACAGTGCGCCTGTATATGTCAAAATATCGGGTCGCTTAAGCTACGATTTAGCAGGTAATAAGCCAAAAATCAGCAATGTAATCAACTTGTAACAAACCTTGACGTTTAAACAAATAATCCAACCTTTTGCGAATTTAGCTATAAATCCACAAGGCGAACAGGTATACTCCATTATTGTCGTGTAGGAAATACGTAGACAAAAAGGAGGTTATGTGATGGTAAGTATTGTTCTTGCTAGCCATGGGGACTTGGCAGCTGGAATCAAGCAGACGGGCTCGATGGTCTTTGGCGATCAGCCGTCTGTAGCCGTGGTCTCGCTCGAGCCGAGCATGGGCCCCGACGACTTCCGTGCCAAGGTCGAGGAAGCAGTCGCTTCCTTCGAGGACCAGGAGCAGGTGCTCTTCCTCGTTGATCTGTGGGGCGGCACGCCGTTCAACCAGATCAGCGGGCTCATCGAGGGCCACGATTCCTGGGCTATCGTCACCGGTGTCAACCTGCCTATGCTCATCGAGGCATATTCGCAGCGCTTTGACGCAAAGAACACTGCACATGCGATCGCAAAACATCTCGTGACTGAGGCTAAGGCTGGCGTGCGCGTCAAGCCCGAGTCTCTGGAGCCCGAGGAGAAGAAGCCGGCTGCGGCCGCCGCTGCTCCTGCAGGCGCCATCCCTCCGGGAACGGTCATCGGCGACGGGCACATCAAGATCGCCCACGTCCGTATCGACACCCGTCTGCTTCATGGTCAGGTGGCCACCACTTGGACCAAGCAGATCAACCCCAACCGCATCATCGTGGTTTCCGACGGCGTTGCTCACGACGAGCTCCGCAAGACCATGATCGAGCAGGCTGCCCCTCCGGGAGTCCATGCCAACGTCGTGCCCATCAAGAAGATGGCCGAGGTCGTCAAGGACACGCGCTTTGGTGACACCAAGGCCATGCTGCTCTTCGAGAACCCGCAGGATCTGCTCAAGGCCATCGAGGCCGGCGTCGACATCAAGGAAGCCAACATCGGTTCCATGGCTCACTCCAAGGGCAAGGTCGTCGTCACCAACGCCGTCGCCATGAGCGATGACGACGTTAAGACTCTCGAGGCTCTCAAGGCCAAGGGCGTCAAGTTCGAGGTCCGCAAGGTTCCTTCGGATTCCTCCGAGGATCTCGACGCCATGTTGAAGAAAGCTAAGGCCGAACTGGCCGCTCAAGCATAGTAAAGGAGGGTCCGATACATGTCTGCAATCACTATTCTGCTTGTTGCGATTGTCGCGTTGCTTGCCGGTATGGAAGGCATTCTGGATGAGTTCCAGTTCCATCAGCCGCTCGTGGCATGCACGCTTATCGGTCTCGTAACCGGTCACCTTCAGGAGGGCATCCTCCTGGGCGGTTCGCTTCAGATGATGGCCCTTGGCTGGGCTAACGTCGGCGCCGCCGTCGCGCCTGACGCCGCTCTGGCCTCGGTCGCTTCTTCGATCATCATGGTGCTCGCCCTCAACGGTGGCGCCACCGATTCGGCCAAGGCCGTTACCGCCGCTATCGCCGTCGCCGTCCCGCTGTCGGTCGCTGGTCTGTTCCTGACCATGATCTGCCGTACCCTGGCTACCGCTATCGCTCACGCCATGGACGGTTGCGCCGAGAAGGGCGACTTCGCCGGCATCGAGCGCTGGCAGTACGCTGCTATCCTCATGCAGGGCCTTCGTATCGCCATCCCGGCAGTGCTTCTGTGCATCATCCCGGCCGAGGCTGTTACCAACGCGCTTAACGCTATGCCCGACTGGCTGTCCGGCGGCATGGCTGTCGGCGGCGGCATGGTCGCTTCCGTCGGTTACGCCATGGTCATCAACATGATGGCCACCAAGGAGACTTGGCCGTTCTTCATCCTCGGCTTTGTCCTTGCTGCCATCCCTCAGCTCACGCTGATCGCCCTTGGCCTCATCGGCATCTCCCTTGCCCTTATCTACCTTGGCCTTAAGGATCTGGCCAAGCAGGGTGGCGGCATGGGCGGTGGCTCCGGCGACCCGCTCGGCGACATTCTGAACGATTACGAGTAGGAGGGGAGTGATACATATGGCAGAGAACAAGATTCAACTCACCAAGGCTGACCGCAAGAAGGTTTGCTTCCGTCATCAGTTCCTTCAGGGCTCGTGGAACTACGAGCGTATGCAGAACGGCGGCTGGTGCTTCGCAATGATCCCTGCGATCAAGAAGCTCTACACCAGCAAGGATGACCAGATTGCCGCTCTTAAGCGCCACCTGGAGTTCTATAACACCCACCCTTATGTTTCCGCCCCCGTCATTGGCGTTACCCTCGCTCTCGAGGAGGAGCGCGCCAACGGTGCTCCGATTGACGACGTCGCCATTCAGGGCGTCAAGGTCGGTATGATGGGCCCGCTCGCCGGCGTCGGCGACCCCGCCTTCTGGTTCACCCTTCGCCCGATTCTGGGCGCTCTGGGCGCTTCCCTGGCCCTGTCCGGCAGCATCGCCGGTCCGCTGCTGTTCTTCTTCGCGTGGAACATCATCCGTTACGCCTTCCTGTGGTACACGCAGGAGTTTGGCTACAAGGTCGGCTCCTCCATCGCCAAGGACCTCTCCGGCGGTCTGATGGGCAAGGTCACCGAGGGCGCTTCCATCCTGGGTATGTTCATCATCGGCGCCCTGGTCGAGCGCTGGGTGTCCATCTCCTTCACCCCGGTCGTCTCCAAGGTCACGCAGTCTGCTGGCGCCTTTATCGACTGGGCTAATCTGCCCTCCGGTTCTGAGGGTGTCAAGGAAGCACTGACGATGTATAACTCCATCGGTGCTAACGCCCTTGATCAGGTGAAGGTCACCACGCTTCAGGCTAACCTCGATCAGCTCATCCCCGGCCTTGCCGCCGTGTGCCTGACCCTGCTGGTCTGCAAGCTCCTCAAGAAGAAGGTCAGCCCGATCGTCATCATCCTGGCTCTCTTCGCCATCGGCATCATCGGTCGCGTCTGCGGCTTCATGTAAGCGCGCTTCGGCTTAAGACCGAGAATTGCTAGGCAAGGGCTTTTGAGCCATTGAAACGGACCGCACCCGGTGGGTACACTGGATGCGGTCCGATTGTTTTATTTGGAGGGCGAGGCGCGCATGGCGCAATCTCAGAACAGCACGGTCGATCTGGCAACGCCGGCAACCTGCCTTATGGGCCTTACCAGCCACGGTAACGTGATGGTGGGCAATAAGGCGTTCGAGTATTACAACGAGCGTAATCCCGAGGATTATATTCAAATCCCGTGGGACGAGGTCGACTATATTGCCGCCGAGGTTTTGCGCGGCACCAAGAAGATCACGCGTTTTGCCATCTTCACCAAGGACAACGGTCACTTTACGTTTTCGACGCGCGACGACAAAGAGACGTTGCGCGCGGTCCGCAAGTACGTCGACGAGGATAAGCTCGTGCGTTCGCCCGACTTTATCGATGTAACCGCCAAGGGCGCCAAGAGCATCCCCAGCGCCATCAAAAGCCTCTTCCACAAGGACAACTAGTCGTTGGACCCTCAAACTGGGACGTAGTTTCCCGTAGAGCCTTGATTCGGAAACTGCATCCCAGTTTGAGCGCCGATTCCGGGACACAGTTTCCGGAACGGGCCTGTTTTGGAAACTGTGTCCCGTTTTGAGCTCAAATTCTGGGATGCCGTTTCCCTGAGAGGGTCGCGCGCGCAGACGTGGTGTAAGAGTGTCCTGAGGTCCGTCGCTGCAAGTCC
>NZ_JADNOH010000077.1 GCF_015557435.1 Collinsella aerofaciens | reverse complement strand
TTGAACGTCAGATTGCCGCTTAGGGGCGTTTGCAGCGTCGAGCAGTTACGCGGTTCGTAGAACCGCGTAACTAACAAATGAGCATGGCGTCGCCAAAGCTGAAGAAGCGGTAGCGCTCCTCGATGGCGGCGGCGTAGGCATCCATGATCTGGTCGCGGGTGGCAAGCGCGCTTACGAGCATCATGAGCGTGGAGCGCGGCACGTGGAAGTTCGTGATCAGCGCGTCGACCACGTGATAGGTCGAGCCGGGCATGAGGTAGAGCTGCGTCGTAGCGTTCTCGCGCGCCACGATGTCGCCGCGGCCGAGCGTATCGGCCCCATCCTCGCGGCCCTCAAAATAGCGCGCCGTCACAGCCGGATCGGACACCGGAGCATCGGCGTCAAACGCGCTCTCGAGCGAGCGCACCGCCGTGGTACCGACAGCAATCACACGATGGCCCTCGGCCTTCGCCTTATGCACGGCGTCGACAACCTCCTGCGACACGTGGTAGCGCTCGGTGTGCATCACATGCTGCGTGGGATCGTCCTCCTCCACCAGACGGAAGGTATCGATGCCCACCTCGAGTTCGACGGCGGCAAACTTGGCACCCTTGGCCTCGATGGCAGCCATAAGCTCGGGCGTAAAGTGCAGACCCGCCGTGGGAGCAGCAGCCGAGTGCTCTTCCTTCATGGCGTAGACGGTCTGGTACTTCTCGGGGTCGCCCTCGAAATCGGTAATGTAGGGCGGCAGCGGCACGTGGCCGGCAGCATGGATGGCCTCGTCGAGCGTGCGCGGGTCGCCGGCGGCATTGCAACCGGCCGGCTCAAAGCGCACCAGACGGCCACCGCGGCTATCGGTGACAAAGTCGATGACCTCGGCCGTCAGCACCACGGGAGCCCCCTCGGGCGCATGGGCGCCACCGGCGCGATACTCAATCTGAGCACCGGGCTTCAGGCGCTTGCCCGGCTTGACCAGGCACTCCCAAACGTGGCCCAGCGGGTCAACATCCTCACGGCGCTTGAGCAGCAGCGTCTCGACCACGCCACCCGAGCCGGCTTTGCGACCGATCAGGCGGGCCGGCATCACGCGCGTCTGGTTGATGACGAGCACGTCGCCCGGCTCGATATAGTCGATGATGTCGCGGAAGATGCGGTGCTCAACAGTACCGCCGTGCTCCAGCGGCTTCCCCGCCTGGGAGCCTTTGCGATCCACCACCAGCAGGCGGCAGGAGTCGCGCGGCTCGGCAGGAGCCTGGGCAATCAGTTCCTCAGGAAGGTTGTAGTCAAAATCATCGGTACGCATAGACACGTCTGATACTCCTTATATAGCTAAAGTCCGCTCTACATCCTAGCAGGCTGACGTCCCAAACGAACTACTTTTTGGCGGCTTTGCGCTCGTCGCGGATGCGGGCGCGGTCCATGGCCGCCTCGACAGCAGAAAAGCGGCAGCCGCAGTAGTTCTGTCGATACATGCCCAGTTCGCGCGAACGGCGCGTAGCCTCGGGATAATACGGGCGAAAATCGCGAATGACCGGGGTGAGCCCACGTGCCGCCGTCAGGCGTTCGAGTACGTCATTGCAGGTGTCGAACAGCTGGTACGGCGAGACGGCGAGCGTCGTACCCACATATTCAAACCCGCGCTCCTGGGCAACGCGGCATGCCTCGGCCAAGCGCAAGGCATAGCACGCGCGACAGCGACGGGGACGATCGGCACCCAGCGGGGCCACGCCGGTCTCCCAGCGTTCGCGGTCCTCCCCGGCCTCGATGAGCTCGATGTCGCCATCGGCACACCACCGGCGCAGCTCGTCCAAACGCCGCTGCCATTCATCGTGAGGTTGAATATTAGGGTTGGTCCAGCAAATCGTGGGCTCAAACCCCTCCTCGCGCAGCAGGCGAACCGGCTCAAGCGAGCATGGTGCGCAGCACGCATGCAGCAACAACGACTTCATCGACATCTCCTCACCCAAAAAAGCGCACGCCAAAGGACGTATCCTCGCAGGCGACAATGCGGCGGCCGCGCAGGATGGTCCGCACGTAATACCAATCGCCCACGCAGCCCGACAAGTGCAGACCAGCCGCCAGGTAGCACAGCAGCGGATAGTCCGAGAACGCAAACCCCAGGGCAAATGCTGTCGTCACAACAACCGTCGGCGCCAGGCAAATTGCCATATACCGCCGGCGCGAATACACAATCCCCTCGGCGCAGGCATAGATCATCGCCGTCTCGCGATTCGCCCCAAAGGTCACCTTCGCGCCCGCAGGCGCCAGCAGCTTAAAGAACACCGCGTGCACCAGCTCGTGCACGGCAAACGACGCCATTGAGACCGCAGTCAAGCCGACTATCCAGCCCACGACAGCCATCCAGCCGCCCGCGTCAGCCGCATCCAGATCCGCAGGCCCGCCCAGCAGCATAAACACCGGCACCAGGCACACGGCAAACACGCCGACGACGACCATCCCCCACACGAAGCAAGCGTGCAGAAAATCCTCGTCCTCAAACGCATGTATGTTGGAAATCTCATTCATAGCATCTTAGGATAGCGCCCCTGCCACGCACCCGCCCGCATGTGCGATAATGTCGAACGATATGCACGAATTGACCACTGCGTCGCCAGGCCTTGCGCCCGGCCGCGCTCTCACCATATGCGAAGGAGTCCCATGGCATCCAAATACTCCATGAACGACCGTCCCAGCTGGCCTCGCCGCGCCATCGTTACCGCCGGCGAGCCCTACGGCAACAAGGGCCTTCACTTTGGCCACGTCGGCGGCGTCTTTGTCCCTGCCGACTTCTTCGCCCGCTTCCTGCGCGACCGTCTGGGCCGCGAGAACGTCATCTTCACCTCGGGCACCGACTGCTACGGCTCGCCCATCATGGAGAGCTACCGCAAGCTCAAGGAGAACGAAGGCTACGATAAGTCCATTAGCGAGTATGTCGAGTCCAATCACTCCCGCCAGGCCGCGACCCTCAACAACTACAACATCAGCTGCGACATCTACGGCGGCTCGGGCCTTGAGCCGGCTGCGCAGATTCACAACGAGGTGACCGCCGAGATTATCAAGCGCCTGCACGAGCGGGGCACCATCTCCAAGCGCTCCACGCTGCAGTTCTACGATGCCAAGGCCGGCACGTTCCTCAACGGCCGTCAGGTGATCGGACGCTGCCCCATCCAGGGCTGCAAGTCCGAGAAGGCCTATGCCGACGAGTGCGACCTGGGCCACCAGTTTGAGCCCGAGGAGCTCATCGCGCCCAAGAGCCAGCTCACCGGCGAGGTGCCCGAGCTGCGCCCGGTCGACAATCTCTACTTTGACCTGCCGGCCTACCTCGACTTTATGAAGACCTACACCGCCAAGCTCGCCCAGAACCCGCAGGTTCGCTCCGTGGTCTCCAAGACCATGGAGGAGTGGCTGCTGCCGGCTCAGCTCTACATCCAGAACAAGTTCCGCGAGGCCTTCGATGCCGTCGAGGACCAGCTCCCCGAGCACACCGTGCTGGAGCCCGAGGGCAACAAGAGCAGCTTTACCGTCACCTTCCCCAGCTGGAAGGAGCGCGACGACGCCCACGCGGTGCTCGCCAACGGTGGCGTGCGCTTCCGCAGCGGCAAGGCACTCGTGCCCTTCCGCATCACCGGCAACATCGACTGGGGCGTTCCGGTGCCCGAGGTCGATGGCGTCTCCGACGTCACCTGCTGGTGCTGGCCCGAGAGCCTGTGGGCGCCCATCAGCTATACGCGTACCGTGCTCGCGCGCGATGCTAAGGCCGCCGGCGTGACCGAGGGCGTCGCCGCCCAGGACGCCGCCCTCATGGGCGAGCCCGCTGCCGACTCCACGCAGGTGCCCGCGCCCACCTACCAGCACAGCTCGCTCGACTGGCGCGACTGGTGGTGCTCGGACGACGCACAGATCTACCAGTTTATCGGTCAGGACAACATCTACTTCTACTGCATCGCGCAGACCGCCATGTGGGAGGCCCTGGGCTGGGGCCTAACGCAGAGCACCGTCAGCGCCTGCTACCACCTGCTCTACATGGGCAAAAAGGCCAGCTCGTCCTCGCAGACGCCTCCCCCGCCGGCAGACGACCTGCTCAACCACTACACCTGCGAGCAGATGCGCGCGCACTGGCTGTCGCTCGGCCTGTCCGAAAAGCCAGTGAGCTTTAGCCCCAAGGCATACGACACCCGCGTGACCGGCAAGGACAAGGACGGCAACGAGGTGCGCGCCTGCGACGACAAGCGCGTCATCGATCCGGCCCTTAAGGAGAGCGCCCTTTTGACCGGCGTGTTCAACCGCCTGGCCCGCAGCTGCTTCTACGGCGTCGCCGTCAAGGAGGGCGACGAGAGCCCCTACCGCAACGGCTGTATCCCCGCCGGCGCGGCCTCTGCCGCCGTGGTCGAGGCCGCCGAGCAGGCCGCCCTTGCCTTTGAGCAGGCCATGTACAAGTTCGAGACGCACCGCGCGCTCGCCGTGTGCGACGACTACCTGCGCGCCGCCAACAAGCGCTGGAGCGATGCCTCCAAGGCCGCCAACAAGCTCGAGGGTAACGAGGCAAACGCCGCAATGACGCAGGCCCTCGTCGACGCCTTTACCGAGCTGCGCGTGGCGACCGTGCTCATGCACGGCATCGTCCCTGCCGGCTGCGAGCTCATCTGCGAGTACTTCAACGTCGATCCGGTCGCCTTCTTTAGCTGGGATAACATCTTCGCCTCCACGGATGAGTTTGTGGAGAGCCTAGGCGAGAAGCCCGGCGAGCACCGCGTAAAGCCGCTGCCCCCGCGCTTCGACTTCTTCAGCAAGCACGAGAGCCAGTACTAAACACTCGACATGTAATGGAACAGGAAGGAAAGACGGATGTCCAAGCCGCGTCGTCGTAAGCAGAAAAAGCAGGTCAAGGCCGAGCTCAAGCTCAGGCAGTTTGCTGCTACCGAGCTTTCCGACCAGCTTGCCGCCCAACACTCCGCCGCCGACCTGCCGCGCTTTATGGTCGACACGGTTGCCGGCGCCTATGCGCCCGCCGATGCCGAGCTCATGATCGAGGGCTTCGGCGCCGCGGCCACACGCCCGGTCACGCTGCGCGCCAACACGCTCAAGGCAACCGCCGAGGACATCGCTGCGGCGCTCGATGCCGCCGGCATCGCCCACAACCCCGTCACCTGGTACCCAGACGCCTTCATCCTGCCCGAGGCCCAGGTTTCCGACCTGTGGGATCTCGACATCTACCGCGACGGCAAGATCTACCTGCAGAGCCTGTCGTCCATGATGCCGCCGCTGGTCCTGGGCGCTCAGGCAGGCGAGGACATCCTGGACATGTGCGCAGCCCCTGGCGGCAAGACGACGCAGATCGCCGCCCTCACGCAGGGGCAGGCGCACCTTACCGCCTGCGAGATGAGCATTCCCCGCGCCGAGAAGCTCGAAGCCAACCTCCACCGCCAAGGCGCAAAAAACGTGCCCGTCATGCGCACCGACGCACGCGAGCTCGACGAGTTCTTCCGCTTTGACCGCATCCTGCTCGATGCTCCCTGCACCGGCACGGGCACCGTCATCAGCGGCAACGAGAAAAGCCTGCGCGGCCTGACCGAGCAGCTGCTCGTCAAATGCGCCCGCTCGCAGCGTGCGCTTCTGGACCGCGCCATGGGAGCCCTCAAACCGGGCGGCACGCTCGTCTATTCGACTTGTTCGATCTTGCCGCAGGAAAACGAGGACGCCCTGCAAGAGGCCCTCGACAAGCATATGGACTGCGAGCTCATCCCCCTCGACGGCACGCCAAGCGAAAGTGAGGCACGCCGCGCCCAGGAAGCTGGCGAGGAGCCGCGCATCGAGTCCAACGCCCTGACCGAGGCCATTGCCGCGGGTCAGGTATCGGCCATCGCCAACGGCCTGCCCGGCACGCTCACCATTCCGCCCAGCCGCGAATTTGAGGGCTTCTACATTGCCCTGATCCGAAAACGCAGCTAGCGCACGGATCCAAAACTCAACAAGCTATCTCCGTGCGCGTTTGCCCTGCTGGTCGCGATGCTGTTTAAGCATCGCGCGCTCCTTGCGTTCGGCCCTTTTGCCCTTAATGGCCGTGACCACAAAGTAGATGACCGCGGCGGCAACGATTGCGCCCACACACAGGCCAATCGAGCCAAACATTGCTGTCAATTCCATACCGCGTCACCTCTCTTTTAAACGGGACATTCAAGATAGCACCTCAATACCCGCCACCACAGCTCCTTCACGTTCGCCGGCCCTTCGGTCTAACGGATGGCGCGGCGGGGAAAAATCAACTCGTCAAACGATTTAGCATTCGCAATTCCGGCTGCATCGCGCCGGCCGTCATCACATAGAATCGAGCTTCCATGGATACCCTCAACGATCTAAATGAGCGCGTCGACGCCTTCGTCGGCACCAGCTCCTTCGACACGCCTGCCGCGGCAAACGACCAAGCCCCCATCGATGTGCCCGCCGAGGTTCACGAGGACATCGTCGCCTCGGTCGATTTCTCCGAGGTCGAGCTCGCAGACGAGTTCACCGAACCCCAGGTAGCCGTGACCCCCAACGGACTGCTTCCCATGGAGCCGCTGCCCATCGACGGGCGCCTGCGCAAGGCGGCCCTTCGCATGCCTGACGAGATTGAGGAAGCCAGCGGCTTCACGCTCTTCGGCCGTCGTATCAAATCGCTCATCTACACCACCGACGTCGCGGTCATCCGCAACTCCAACGCCGATGCCGTCTTTGCCGTTTACCCCTTCACGCCGCAGCCCGCCATTACGCAGGCGCTGCTGACCGTCGCCGAGTGCCCGGTCTTCGTAGGCGTGGGCGGTGGCACCACCACCGGCAAGCGCTCCGTTCAGATGGCAGCCGTCTCCGAGATGCAGGGCGCGGCGGGCTGTGTGGTCAACTCCCCCGCCACCGCCGAAATGGTCGAGCACATCACTAACATTGCCGACATCCCCGTCATCGCTACGGTCGTTCGCTGCGACGACGATGCCCACGCCAAGGTGCGCGCTGGAGCCAAGATTCTCAACATCGCCGCCGGCAAGAACACGCCCCAGGTCCTACGCGAGCTGCGCAAGCACTATCCCAACCTGCCGCTCATCGCGCCGGGCGGCAAGACGCCCGAGAGCATCCGTGAAACCATCGCCGCCGGCGCCAACGCCATCATCTGGACGCCGCCTTCGGCCCAGCAGCTACAGACCGACATGATGCAGCGTTATCGCAAGATGAAGGAAGACGCCACACCTGTCATCTCGCACGACGATGTGCCCATTATCGACCAGGTCTCCGCCGCCGAGGTCAGCCAGGTCGAGAACATGAATCCCGACGTGCCGATTCCCGACGAAGTCATCGAGCGCGTCGCTTCGATCCACGAGCGCGTCGAGGAGCATCGCGCCAACCGCGGCCTCAAGCCGTCACTGCACGGCTTCTTCTTCCGCGGAAAGAAACGCTAACCCCAACAGCAAGGCCCGCCCCACAAACGTGAGGCGGGCCGTTTTCGTTTGAGCAATCATGCAGCGATGTGATGGGGCAAATTAATCCACGCGTTTGTCGCCCATAAAGAAGAGCGCCACCGTGCCAGGTCCGGTATGCGAGCCAATCAGAGTACCGATGTTATTGATCTCAATCTTGCCTTTAAGCTGCGGAATCTGTTCCTCGATCAGCGCCGCAACTGCCTCGGCATCCTCGCGGCACGCCGAGTGCGACATGACGCACTTGCCCGAATAGTCCGCGCCGTCCTGCACGTGTGCCATCATGGTCTTAGCCATCTCGGAAATCGCGCGCTTCTTAGTGCGAATCTTCTCACGTGGCGACAGCCCACCTTCGCAATCGACCGTCATAAGCGGGCAAATCTTAAGCGCCGTGCCGATGATCGCGCTCGCAGCCGAAATGCGACCGCCGCGCAGGTAGCTCGACAGATCGGTCGAGAAGAACCAGTGGTGCAGGTTGAGCTTGTGCTCCTCGATCCAGGCAGCCGTCTCGTCGAGTGAAGCCCCGCTATCGCGCACGTCGGCGGCACATTCCGCCAGCAGGCCAAAGCCCGAAGACGCCGCCAGCGAATCGATGACGCGCACCTTGCCGCCCTGGGGATAGCGATCCGCGAGCATCTGCGCCGCAACGCAAGCCGAGCCATACGTACCCGAAATACCCGACGACAACGTCAGGTGCAGCACGTCTTTACCCTCGGCAACAAGCGGCTCCCAAAACTCCTCGTACTCACCCACGCTCACCTGAGACGTCTTGGGCATGGCGCCTGCGGCAATCTGGGCAAAAAACTCGTCCGGCGTAATCGACTGATACAGATCGTCCGTATAGACAACATCGTCGATCTCGTAATGAAAACACACGACAGGGATATTGCGCGATTCAAAGAACTCCCGAGTTCGATCGGCGGCGGATTCACAGGTCAGGACAAAATCACTCATATGAGGCTCCTTACTCATTGCTGCGCAAATTATCGCACAGTGAGCCTACATACGGTACATATGTCCACTATTTACCAAATCGAACCAAAAATAGCGAACATCTTTACCACCATCGTTTCCACCGACCCCACGCATAAATATCTGAGAAAACACCCTCTATCGTCTCCACTCAACCGCCATATCTACCTCCACTAAATCGATTTACCAAACCGTTCGGCTAACAATTCGGCCGCCCATCCCCAATCGAAACAAAAGCGGCGCATACTGATAAACGTTTTACGCTGTTTATCAGTTTTACCAGCCCTATCGGAAGGTGTTTCATGGTCGCATTCGATCGCAATCCGCAAGACTTCAAGTATCTGCGCCTGCTGTCGAGACAGTTCCCCACCGAACAATCCGCATTTACCGAAATTATCAACCTCTCGGCCATCCTCAACCTACCCAAAGGCACCGAGCATTTTATGAGCGACGTGCATGGCGAGTACGAAGCCTTTATGCACATCCTCAACAACTGCTCGGGCGTCGTGCGCGAACATGTCGACGAGATTTTTGGCGACACGCTTTCCTTTGACGAAAAGGGCGAGCTGTGCACGCTCATCTACTACCCGCGCGAGAAGATCGACCTGGTCCGCAGCCGGCGCGAAGACTCGCCCACCTGGTACAGGACGATGCTTGACCAGCTCATCATGGTCGCCCGCTCGCTTTCGAGCCGCTATACGCGCTCCAAGGTGCGTAAGGCCATCCCACGCGATTACGCCTACATCATCGACGAGCTGCTGCACACGCATCCGGACGAGAACAACTATCGCGTGCGTTATCACGAGCGCATCGTGGAGTCCATTCTGGAGACCGCCAGCGCCGACGACTTTATCGAGTCGCTCGCCTCGCTCATCAAGCGCCTGGCCGTCGACCACCTGCACCTGGTGGGCGACATCTTCGACCGCGGCGGCGGCGCTGCCAAGATTATGGACCGCCTGCTCACCTACCATTCACTCGACATCCAGTGGGGCAACCACGACCTGCTGTGGATGGGCGCTGCGGCCGGTGAGCCCGCCTGCATCGCAACGGTGCTGCGCAACAACCTACGCTACGACAACTACGAGATCCTGGAGAACGACTACGGCATCTCGCTGCGTGAGCTTGTCGCCTTTGCCGATGCCACCTACACCGCCGGTGAGTCCATCACCCCGCTGATCAAGGCCATCAACGTCCTGCTCTTTAAGCTCGAGGGCCAGATTATCCAGCGCCATCCCGAGTTCGACATGACCGACCGTCTGTTACTCGACAAGATCGATCACGGCACCGGCACGGTCACGCTCGCCGACGGCAGCGTGTGGCCGCTCACGACCAACGACTTCCCCACCGTCGACCCGGCGGACCCCTATACGCTCACGTCTCAGGAGCAGCACATCATCGACAAGCTCGTGTCCGAGTTTGTCACCGCCGATCACCTGCATCGCCATATCGATTTCCTCTATTCCCACGGCTCGATGTACAAGGTCGCCAACGGCAATCTGCTGTTCCACGGCTGCGTGCCGCTCAACGAGGACGGCACCTTTAGCAGCATGAACTGCCTGGGCACCTGGCACGCCGGCCGCGATTATTTCGATTTTTGCGACCACATCGCCCGCCGCGCCTGGCGCGTGGGCGACCGTGACGCCCTCGACTGGATGTGGTACCTGTGGATCGGCTTTAACTCGCCCGCCAGCGGACGCCTGGTGCGCACCTTTGAGCGCGCCTATATCGCCGACAAGAGCACCTGGGTCGAGCCGATGGATCCGTACTACACGCTCACCACGTCGCCCTCGGTCTGCGATGACATCATGCACGAGTTCGGCGTCGTCCCCATGGCATGTTCGCCGACCGGTCACATCATCAACGGCCACACCCCCGTCAAGACCACCAAGGGCGAACAACCCATCCGCGCCGACGGAAAACTGCTGGTCATCGATGGCGGCTTCTGCCGCGCCTACCATCCCAAGACGGGCATCGCCGGCTATACGCTCATCTCGAGCTCGCGCGGCTGCCGCCTCAAGTCGCACCGGGCCTTTACGACGGTTGCCGAGGCACTCACGCGCAACGTGGACATCGAGAGCGAGACCAACCGTTTTGACCAGGCCGACCGTCGCCGCATGGTAAGCGACACCGATTCCGGCGCCAAAATCCGTGGCCAGATCCAGGACCTGCGCCAGCTGCTCGATGCATATAGAAACGGTGCTATCGAGGAGCGCGCCTAGCCCCGCCCGCGGGGATTGGCTAAACTTGCTGGGTTTGTCATCCCCGCGGCGCTTCGGCGCCAGCTTAAGGCAGGTACCATGCAAAAGCTCCTTGCGCAGATCATGAAGTTTGGCGTCGTCGGCGTCATTGCCACCGTCATCGACTTCGGCATCATGAATCTGCTCCACTACGGCCTGGGCCTTAACATCCTGATTGCCAACACCAGCGGCTTTATCGTCTCGCTCATCTTTAACTACGTCGCGAGCATGAAGTACGTGTTCGCGCACAAGGAGGGCATGAGCCGCCGTCGCGAGTTTATCATCTTTGTCGTGCTGTCCGTGATTGGCCTGGCGCTCAACGACGGCATTGTGCTGGCACTCAACGCCGGCCTGGGACTCGAGGCCAATATCGCCAAGATCTGCGCCACCGCGCTCGTCATGGTCTACAACTTTGTGACCCGCAAGATTTTCCTGGAGGGCGACGAGACCAAGTAGCTCGGCTTCTTTGCTGTATTGCAGGGCCCGCGGACGGTATGCGCTCAGCGCAGCATCGTCCGCGGGCCCTACTCGTTTACGGGCAAATTTGGCACGTTTGCGGATTGTCTCTTGCAAATTTGGCGAGTTCATATAGTTCTTGGCAAAGACCTTACGTTTCCCTTGCAAAAGCTCTAAAGTATCCTCTGCTCGATTCATCAACGCATTGGATGTGATTACGTGCGCAAGGCACTGGCACAACCTCATACGAAGCAGTTCCTCAAGTTCGCTGTCGTGGGCCTTATCTCCTTTGGCATCGACTGGGGCATGCTCATTGCGCTCGTCGAGCTGTTCCACCTCGACTTTTTGATGAGCACCACGATCTCGTTCATCACGTCCGTCGTGGTCAACTACTGGCTCAGCATGAAGTACGTGTTCGATCACCGCGAGGGCATGAGCCGCAAGCGTGAGTTCACGATCTTCACCATCCTGTCGGTGATCGGCTTGGGCCTCAACGACCTGTACATGTTTGTGGGCGTCACGTTTTTGAGCATCGGCTACCAGGCCATGAAGGCCATCGCCACGTTCCTGGTCACCTGGTACAACTACTTCAGCCGCCGCTTCTTCCTCGAGGGCGCACGCTCGTAGTCAGTCAAACATAACCTCGCATTTGTAACCGGTTGGAATTCACGTTCCAACCGGTTTTTATTTGCCGAGAACCCGCGTGAGGCGGGCTACGATGCCGAAATGGGACGCGCCTTCCCCATGGGCGCTGCCTCGGAAAGCGCGTCCCGGATTGGGGCCTCAAAACGGGTCGCATTTTCCGCAACGCCGCTCAAGCGGAAAGTACATCCCGGAATTCGCCGCCAGAACGGGACATGGTTTCCCGATGGCACTGTTTCGGAAACTGTGTCCCAGAATTCGCTTTCAAAGTGGGACATGCTTTCCAGTTGAACATCGATTGGGAAACTCCGTCCCATTCGCAGTAAAAACGGGCGGCCCGGATGTTTGTCCGAACCGCCCGTTTGGCTTGTTATGTCAAGGCTCCTAGCCCGTCACGTAATACCAGACGACGTTATCGCCATTGGATAGAACGTAGTTGCTGCAGGCCGTCATGGGCGTTGCGCCATTAACGGAGTACATCCAGCCGCTCGTGCCGCCATACTGCTTTTCGGCCAAGCCGCCGATAGCCGCAACATACGTGCCGTACGACGAGCCGTGCGCATTTACGGAAAGGCCCAACGCGCACAGAGCGTCGTAAACCGTGGCGCCCTCGTTGAAGGTGAACGTACCGCCAGACGAGACAGGATTGCCCACGGCGCTCGAAGTGACCGAGACCGTCACGGTAACGTAGCTCGGCTCCTGAGAGGTGCCCTGGTCGCCCGCAGAGGCATTGTCGTTATCGGGAGCGGCGGAGGATCCACCCGACGCGACAGAGGTTCCAGACGATGAGCCGGTTCCGCCAGACGCTGTCGAATTCTGAGAAGTCGACTGGTTGCTGTCGGTCTTTTTATGACCAGCCCCTTTTTCGCCGGACTTCTTGCCGTCTGAGTTTTTGTCCGATTCCTTGCTTGAAGACTCGGCATCGTCCTTGGACTTGGACTCATCCGAATCCTTGGACTCGTCTTTTGCATCATTCGATGACTTGGAATCCTTGGAATCGGCCTTGACCGAAGCAGCAGACGAGCCAGATCCCGCGGCGTCCTTGGCGACGACGCTCTCCCCCGTCACGGTCTGGACGATCCAATCAATGGACCAAGCACCGCTCGCGGAGGGATGGACAAAGCCCAGCGAGACGACGATTAGCGCAATGCAGATGGCCGTAAGGGCGCTAACGAGTGCCTTGCGGCGAGGGGCGGACGCCGCCGAAGCGGCGTCCTTTTGCTGTGCATCGTCGAGCTGGATAAACGAGGAGTCGGGCTGTTGCCCGTTGGTCTCCTTGGGCTTATCGGGCATTACCGTCACCCTTGCCGCGCTTGGTCAGCACGAAGACGGCAATGAGCGCAAGGCCAATCACGCCCGCCGCGATGCCAACGATGGCAAGCGGATTGGTGCCGGTCTCCTGCTCGGAAGCACCAGAGGACTTCTTGGCAGTGGTCGCAGAAGCAGAGCCCGTGTCGGACTTGGAATCGGACTTCTTATCGGACTTGCCGTCCTTCTTGTCCGATTTCTTCTCGTCCTTCTTGTCGGACTTGTCGGAGTCCTTCTTGTCGGACTTGTTTTCCTTGGTCTCCGTCTTGGTGGACACCGTCGTCTTGGTCGTCGGCTTCTGGCCCGGGGCGATAGCGTCACCAGCCTGCTGGCCCTTCGTGCCGGAGCCAGCGCCCGTGCCAGTACCAGCACCAGCGCCGGAACCGTTGCCAGTGCCGCCGTTGAAACCGTTGGAGCCAGAACCGCCATTACCGCCAGGGTTGGTGGCGTTCTTGGTCCACTTGGCATACAGCGTCAGGTCGGCCGTCACCGGCGTGCTGAAGTCATACGCCTGCGTGCACGCCTCGTCGGTATACCAACCGCCGAAGGCGTAACCCTCGCGCGTCGGGTCGGCAGGCTTGACCAGCTTGCCATCGGCCGTAGCGACAAACTTAGTGTCGCAGGCAGATCCGCCGTTTGAATTGAAGGAGATCGTCCAGGACTCAACGGCGCCAAGCTTGAACAGCGTACCCGAGTCATTGATGTAGTACAGGCTGCCAGATGCATCGGCAATGACCGGAGAGTCACAGTACTGGTAATGGCCAGCCGCATCGTAAATCTGCGTCGCCTCTGCATCGCCGAGCGTATAGCGGTACACGCCGCCGCCGGCAGAGTAGTTGACATAGTCCTTGGTATCCGCGCTGTTAACGGTAAAGTACACATAGGTCTTGCCGCCCTGAACGCTCACCAGCGGCGTAGCAGCAATGCCGTTCAGCCCAGCCGGCAAAGCCTTGCCGTCTGCAGCAGTAACCATCGTGGTCTTACCGGTCTTCAGGTTATGGATAGCCAAAGCAGAACCAGATGCCGTCTGTCCGCCGACAATCAGGTTGTCACCAGACACCGCAGGGGCGCTCAGATTATTCGTAAGACCCAAGTCAACCGTCTTCTGCTCACTCAGCACGCCCTTCGCCGAAAGCGAAATCACGTGGAGCTTTCCGTCGTGCGTCATCTGATAGAAGGTCGAACCATTGGACGGGTCGGCGATGCAATCGGCGTTTGCGACCGCGCCGAGCTTCACGCTCGAAACGACATCGCCCGTTGCCTTGTCAATGCACTTAAGCGTGCCCGCGCTCGTGGGAACAATGGTGTACTTATCCGTCAGCGCAGCGCCAGTCCAGTAATAACCCTCGGAAGCGTCAATGTTTTGCCAAGAGACTTCGCCCGTGGCGATCTTGATGCGCTTAAGGGAACCGTTGCCGTAAGTCGCGTTGTAGTTCTCGTCATACGAGATATCGACCGTGCCAACATAGACGTACTCGCCGTCCGAAACAACGGTACAGGAGCTCTGCGTAAGGTCCGTCAAACCGGGCGTCAGCCACTTGCAGATCAGCTTGTCCGCGGTAATCGCCTGGACCGCACCGCCGTTGAGCGGAACGATGATAAGGCCGTTGGTATAGATCGGACGAGAGGTATAGCTCACCTTGGAGGCAAGCGGCGCAGAGGCCACCTTTTTACCCGCAGACGAATCGATCTTAATGAGCTCGTTCTCGGTCGCGATGTACACAAAACCGTTAGCAATGACAGGCTCGCTGCAGTTGGCATACTGCTGGCCAGACTCGGCCTTCCAATCGAAGGCCCACTTAAGGCCGGCGGCCTGCGCAGGCGTCTTGGCATCCGTTACGGTCGAACCGTTGCCACTGTTGCCGTAGCCGGCCCACTCGGGATCCCAATCGGGGGTCGTCGCGCTCGGGTCCACGACGATCTTGTCGGGATCGGGCACGGGCGAGCCATCGGTTGTATAGGCAAACGTAACCTTGTCGCCGCTCTTGAGCGTGACCTGGTTGGCGCAGAAAGAGGACTCCTCACCATTGATATACAGGTGCCAGTATTTATTGGTCGCACTATCCCAGCCATACGGTTTGTGATCGAACGGCGAGGTGATGGAATTGAGGAGCCAGTATGCGCCGCTCTGAGAGGCGTTGTAATCAACGCCCTTTGCCTTAAGAACCGCCTCGATAAGGTCCTGAGCCGTGGAGCCTTCGGGCAGAGAAACGTTACTCGCCGCGGCCCAGCGAGTATTGTTGCCATTGACGTCGGGACCGACAACATCGGCGGATCCAAGCACCTGACCAGGGAGGGCATCGCTGTCGCCAGCATACATAAAGGTGACGGCGTCACCCTCCTGGAGCCTGTAGGCACCGGCGCCAACGTCGGCGAACTTGCCATTTACGTAGAAGCGCCAATAGCTATTAGTCGCAGCATCCCAGCCATAGGACTTACCATCGAACGGCGAAGTAATGCCGTTGAGGAACCAGCCCCAAGGCGATTCGCCAGCATCGAGAGTAAGGCCGGTCTGCTCAAGGAGATCCTTGGCAGTAGAGCCTGCCTTGAGACTCGCCTGGCCCGTCGAGGCCCAAACCTGCTGCTTGCCGTCCTTGCCCTTACCGAGGACCTGAACGGAAGCATGGACGGAATCAGAGGGCAACTGGTCGCCCCAGCCACCGTAGAACCACGTAACGGTATCGCCAGCATGAATGGTGACATTGTCTGCCGTGAAGTCGCTCGACTTGCCGTTGATGAACAGCTGCCAATAGGTCGAATAATCGAGCGGCGTACCCAGCTCAACGCCGTTGTACTTAAGGCTCAGAATGAAGGAGCCCGCAGCAACGGCGTCGATGTCATTCGCCTCGAGCGCGACCTTCGTAAGGTCAAGTGCGCTCGAGCCGGACGTCACCACATACTGCGCGTTATCGACCCAAGTCTGAGTCTTGCCCTGGGCATCGCGACCAATGACGGTCACATTTGCGGCAAGCTGGTCCTTAACGACAGGGGACGAGCTACCAGCCGTATAGGCAAACTCAATCTTCTGCCCCTGGGTGAGCTTGACGCTGCTCGCGCCAACCGAGGAAGACGCGCCATCGACAAACAGCTGCCAGAAGGCATAAGTCGTCGGATCGTAGGCAAGCGTGCGGCCATCGCTCGGGGATGTGATGCTTTTGAGGTAGAACCCGTATGCCGTGTTCGGATCGTAGTCCGCCTTGAAGCCCGTCTTCTCCTGCAGCTTAATGAAGGCATCCGCAGCCGTCGCGCCCTCGTCGAGCTTGAGCTGCGTAGGTGCCACCCAGGTCTGAGCCTTGCCGTCGGCATCGGTGCCGATAATCGAGAACGAGACCTCGACTTGCTTCTTGGCGACATCGCCGGTTTCTGTCGGGCTCTCTGTCTGGACGGCAGTCGCGGCGGCAGATCCTGCTTGGCCAGCGGATGCCGTCGAAGACTGCTCGCTCGCGGCAGGGTTCTCCCCCGTCGCCGGGCCTTCGTCGCCAGCTACTGCTCCGCTCGTCGAGGAGCCAGTTGCAGCCGCCCCGGAATCCGAAGCGCTGGCGTTGCTCTGCTCGGCAGAACCCGAAACGGCACCATCAGAGCCGGTCTCGCCCGGCGTCGTAGCCTGAGCCGCAGCCTCGGCAATGCCCTCGACGCCGTCGGCCCACAGCTGAGCCGGTGTGGTGCCAAAGGCCATCGCGAAGGCCAGGAATGCCACCAGGCCGCGCTTGGCTACGCCGCGCGCAATTGCGCCACGGCGGTGCGAGGCGCGCTGGCGCTCGTCCTCGAACATATCCATTTGTCTCCTACTGTCTGTACTTGGAGCGTTGCCCTGAGGCTGGCCCACGTCATCGCGCATGCTGCGCTCGAGTTCCCCCATCGGGGTCCCCCTTCCCTCCAGAGCCCTATGCACACCGGCGGCATACGCCGCAGCCGCATGCAAGATGGGAGGCGATCCGACTTAACCTTAACGGCTCGGGCGCGTCGTCCGATCTGCGACGCGAGCATCCCGAGCCAAGAGGAATTACGGTTACTGGTACAGCCGGGGATTCGCACCCCGATTCTCCCAAATGCGCAGGAAAACCGCGCATTCGTGCGTCTCCGCACCACCATCTAGGCCATTGATTATCACCGTCAGTATGGTATCACGCAAAAGGGCCTCGCACACAGGCGAAGCCCGAGGTAAAAGCTATTGTTTGCGATAGGAAAGAGTTGGGTATGGAAGGGCGCCGTGGGACAAGACACCGCGCAGCTACGCTAGTGCTTGCCGCCGTGACTGTTGCGCCAGATATTGCGGCCCAGCATGAGCGCCAAAACCAGCGCACTCACGTAGCCAAAAAAGCCGATGACCGGAATACCGAGCACAACAGGCTCGATGCGCGCGTAGTAAACCACCGAAGAGCCGATAAACAGGCCGGCGATGACGATGGCCATTGACATGCGGTCGACGATGCCGCCTATCTGACGCAGCGCCTTGTCGCTGCTCATGAGCTGCAGGTTCACCTTAAGCTGACCGCGCGTGAGCATACGCGACGCCAGCCCCAGGTACTCAGCCGCCTCGAGCGAGCCCTTGGCCGCACGGTAGCTGCTCGCCGCAAAATCGCGACTCATGTCGCGCATGCGCGCGTAGGTGCTCTTCTCGTTTTTGATATGCGTCTGGATGATCTGGATCATGTTGACGTTGGGCATGTACTCGGTCAGCAGGCCCTCGAGCGTCACCATGCCGCGCGCGAACATCGTCACCACGCTCGGCAGCTCAACGTCGTTCTTGCGTGCCAAGTTCAGCAATGAGGTCAAGAACTCGCCGATGTCCAGGTCCTTAAGATCGAGACCCGCAAAGTCGGCAACGATAAAGTCCAGATCGGACAAAAATGCCGAGTGATCGAGCTCAGCCGAATCGCCGCGTGTCACGGCAAAGCGCATGAGCGAGTCCTTGAGTTTGGGCACGTCACCCTCGGCCACGGCAAAAATCATGTCCTTGACGATGCCACGATCGTGGCTCGACATGCGTCCGACCATGCCCAGGTCGATAAAGTAGACGATACCGTCCTTGAGAATGATGTTTCCCGCATGCGGATCGGCATGGAAAAAGCCGTCGTCGAGCACCTGCGTCGAATAGTCCTCGACAATCGTCGAGCCAATCTTCTCCAGGTCGTAGCCCTCGGCCACCAGGCGCTCGGGGTCGGCAATCGAGATGCCATCGATGTAATCCATGACCACGACGTGCTCGGTGCACAGATCCAAGTAGGACTTGGGACACGACACGCCGCGCACGCTCTTATGGAACTCGTAAAAGTCGTTGAGGTTTTTGGCCTCGGCCAAAAAGTTGGTCTCCTCGCGAAACGAGGTCCACAGTTCCTCGACCACGCCGTGCAAGTCAACGAATTGATCGGTGTTGACGAACTTGGAAACGATGCGCACCACCGAGCGGATGATATCGATGTCCTGGGCCATGACCTGTTGCGCACCGGGGCGCTGCACCTTGACGGCCACGTCCTCGCCCGTCACCAAGCGAGCACGGTGCACCTGCGCGAGCGAGGCGCTGCCAAGCGGGTTGGGGTCGATCGCGTCGAACATCTCCCCCAGACGCAGGCCGTATTCCTCCTCTAGGCAGCGAAGCACCACCTCGTACGGCACCGGCTCTACATCGGAGCGCAGACGACGCAGCTCGTCGCAAAATCGCTGCGGCAGAATCTCGGACCGGTTGGCCAAAATCTGCCCCATCTTGACGAACATGGGGCCGAGCTCCTCGAGCAGGCGGCGCAGGCGCACCGGCGTGAGGTTGTCCCACACGCGGTATTTTTTGACGAGGCGGACGATCTGTCCAATGCGCTCGCGACGACCCGCCGGCGTTAGCTGGTACTCGTCGCACGGAGCCATGGCGTCGGGCTCCTCAGGCACCATGTCCACGGCGCGGGGCTTCTTGCGAGTGCCCGAGACGGCAGCCTCGACTTCGTCGACAACTGCCGCCTCGTCACACAAGGGATCTTGATTGTTGTAATCGGTGGTGGGATCTGCCATCTGCGCTACTACTCGGCCTCTTCGGCGTCCTCTGCGTCGTCGGGCTCAACGGACTCGACGGGCACCGAGGTCACGTTGTCCTCGACCGAATCGACGATGTCGCGCACGTGGGCCAGGAAGGCCGTGCGCTCCGGCGCGGTCATGACGCGGACGCGAGCAAGGATGAGCTCATCGAGCACGCGCTGCGCCGCGGTCTCGCCCTGCATGCCCAGGCGCTCGGTAAGGTCGGAGATGGTGCCGCCGGCCTGCTCGAACATATCGGATACGCTGCGGGCGATATCGGGAGTGTCGGCGTCCTTGCGCACCTGCTCGCCCTTGGCGTTGAGGTCGTCAAGGACCTTCTTGCCTCCCTCGACGGCAACGGCAGCGGCGCCAAAGCCTACGTTGATGGCGCCGTTAACAAGCTGATCGAATTTCATAACCATGGTTGGCTCCAATCATGAACAACTGCATTGGCCTTCTTGTACCCAAGATTGCGCGAAAGCGACAAAGCGTTTTACCTGATGTTATCGTTCATCGCGAAGGAATTCTTCATGGCGCAGCTCGTGGTGTAGAGCACCTTACCCAGCAGGGCATCGGTCTCCACGCGCACAAGCTCGGCGAAGGCCTCGTTGGCGCGCGCCAGCTCGGCGGAAACCTCGGCCTCGGGCAGCGCTGCCACGGCGGCATCGACGTCGTGGATGTGCTTGTGGCCCATGCCGCCGACCTTCTCTTGGTAGTCCTCAACCGCGCGACCACACTCGTGGAAGCGAACGTCGGCGAGCGCGCCGATCAGGCGGTTGGCCCAGTAAAAGTTCTCGGAGGTCACGCGGGCCTGCGTGTCGGCGTAGTACTCGGGCATGGTCTCGACGTTGGCGTACAGCGGGACCAGCGCGTTAAACGAGTTGGAGCCAAAGGCCATCCACTGCACGGCGCGATAGGCCGGCTGCGCATAGGGACGCAGCTGCAGCACGGCGAGCTGGCTGTTGCGGTTGATGCCGATGGGACGATAGGCGCCGCGCGTGGCGGGCGTGCCCTTGCTGCCGTAGCAGTCGTACTCCGTGCCCTGGTAGTGGCTGGAGAGCACGTACTTAATGTCCTCGATGGTCACCTTGCGCTCGGGCACGCGGCTCCAGGGGATGTCGTCGCTCTCGGGCGTATAGTCTGCCTCGGGACCATCCCACACGTCGCTGGGGTTGAGGCAGCGCTGCATGTACCAGGCGCGCGGCGTGTTGTAGACGTGGTCGCTGTCGCTGTGCGAGCCAAAGGCCTCGCGCGGGTTGAAGACCGCAGCCGGACCGTCGCCCTCGACACCCAGCGTCAGGTCCAGATGCCACTCGGCCATCCAGGCGCGCAGGTCGGCAGAGCACATGTGGTCGGCCTGGGCGCCCTCGGCGTCATCCAGGTCAAAACTGTCGATACCCAGTTGGTTGGGCATGGTCACATAGGCGTCGTCGGGCACGCGCTTGGCGATCCAGTGGTGGCCGCCGATGGTCTCGAGCCACCAGATCTCGTCAACGTCGCTAAAGGCGATGCCGTTGTTCTCGTAGGTGCCGTAGCGCTCGAGCAGGTCGCCCAGGATACGAACGCCGTCGCGGGCGGACTTGGCGTAGGGCAGGACCAGGGTCACCATATCCTCCTCACCCAGGCCACCAGGCTGCGCCGGCACATAGCCGTCCTCACCCTCGTTGCCCTTGGCGGGCACGTAGTCCACAAGCGGGTCGGCACCGCGGACGCGCTCGTTGGTGGTGAGCGTCTCGGTTGCGGACATGCCCACATTGAACTCGTTGAAACCGGCCTCGGCCCAGATGCCGTGGCCCGGGACAACATCGGGGACGCTCGTGTAGCGCATGGGGTTATCGGGCAGTTCAACGGTCAGGTGACTCAGGACACTCGTGTAGACGCGCGGCTGCTCGTCGGGATGCACCACGCGCATACGCTTGGGCTCAAACACCCCGTTGGACGAGTCCTCGTTGCGGGCAACCAACGTCGACCCGTCGTAGCTCGTGTTCTTACCAACCAAAATCGTTGTGCACGGCATGCGCATCCTCCTTGAGCGAAGAAATCAAACGGCAACAGTGTATCGCTTCGGCGCAGAAAGGGCGAAACCACGGCGCTGGCAACCCCTGTGGTCAAAAAATGCCAAATATGAGTACTGTCACCAATTTAGTAACAGCAATTTTGCTACGTATGGGTGTCGAAAGTCTTCATTTGTTCAAAAATTAGATGATGTAATTCCTCATAGGTCCAATAAAATAGGCTCTCTATCGATAATAAATATCGTTAGAGAGCCTATTTGACCTAAAATATATGTGACTATCTTGGCAACAGTACTCATATTTGGCATTTTTTGTCCACGGGGTATAGAACTAACCCCTCAAACAGCCCAAAACGCCTATTTCGATGCGCGCTCGGCCGCCTCGATCACGTGTTTGGCGAGGATCGCCGTCGTCACAGCGCCCACGCCGCCCGGCACGGGCGTGATGGCGTTAACAACCGACTCCGCGGCATCAAAATCGGCGTCCCCGACCAGCTTGCCAGCGGCCTCGTCCCAATTAATGCCAACATCGATGATCGTCTGGCCCTCGCGAACCGCGTCCACGCCAATCGTGCGCGCGCGTCCAACGGCGGCAACCACAATGTCGGCAGCACGGCACTCGGCAGCAAGGTCGCGCGTATGCGTATGGCACGTTGTCACGGTCGCATTGCGCGCCGTAAGCATGGCGGCAACAGGACGCCCGATCACCAGCGAGCGCCCGACCACAGCAACCTTAGCCCCATCCAGCTCAACGCCGTAATGATCCAGCAGAGCAAGCACGGCTTCGGCTGTACAGGGGGCAAAACCCTCGCCGCGCCCCGAAAGCGTGGTGAGCAGCGAAGCCGGCGTCATGGAGTCAACGTCCTTGGCAGGATCGAGTGCCGCGGCAACCGCATCCTCATCAAGCCCAGCAGGCAGCGGGCGGAACATCAGACAGCCATGAACAGCCGAGTCGGCATTTATGTCCTCGATGGCCGCCAACAGCTCGTCCTGCGAAACATCGGCGGGAAGCAAAACGCGGCGAGCTTCAATGCCAACCTTCTCGCAGCGCTTGAGCGCACCGCGCTCGTAGGATAGGTCGTCCTCGCGTTCACCCACACGCACGATAGCCAACGTCGGAACAACGCCCCGCTCGCGCAGGGCTGCGCAGCGAGCAGCGAGCTCCTCAGTCAAAGCGCGAGCAACGGGAGCACCCTTCAGCAGTTCAGCCATGGCTATCCTCTCTTCCTTGCAGCGTCGGCGGCGCGGCGCGCCAGCGCATCGGCGCGCGGCAACCACGTGTCGAGCAACTCATCACACGCCGTCTCGAGCTCCTCAGCACGAGCGCGATCCTTCATAGACGTGGTGTTCGCAAAGAGCGTCAAGCTCGCGCCCTGCATAGCGGAACGGCAGAACACGGCGCCGCACGCCACATCGGACAGCAGCTGACGCGAACCCTTGTCGGCCATGTCCTCGAGCAGCGCCAGTGCACGCCCGCAGGCATCCATAATGCGATACGGCGGCATAGCGGCCACATGCAGCGCATCCTGAATCGCGGTCGCTCGAGCCGGATCGTCACGCGGAATACCGTACGCCGCGGACACCTGCCCATAGGCACGAACGTCCTCGGCAACCAACTCGACAAGCTCCTGGGCTAGCTCATCAGCCTGGGCAAACGCACGCGTCAGGTCATCCGCGCGATCGGCAAGCGCGGGATTGGTCGCGCCGTAGCGCGCGACCATCCCGCACAGCGAGGCGCCCAGCGCACCCACAAAGGCGCTCGCGCTGCCGCCGCCGGGCACCGGCTCGCGCGCGGCAAGCGCCTCGGCAAACCCGCGGCAGGTCTTGTCCATCATCTCTTGGCTCATACGCATGCACCTTCAAGTCATATACATCGGTCGGGTGGCAACCGCCGACCGACCGCATCGATCACATAATGGTGCTAAGTCTAGCCCATAAGCACATGGGCGTCAGCGCACCTGGCCATCGCGGATTTCTATGGCACACGATAGGCGACAGCAACGCAAACATGGGACACATGGCCCACCTTTCGAGACTTCCGGGCAGCGGCAACTGGGGCATACATATAAGTAGGGAGCCCTATGTTGGGGCAAGCTCATCACGGCACCGGACGACGAATGGAGGAACAACAGCACAGCAAACAAAGCCATCGCGTGCGCGTAACCGCCGCCCCAGCGATCCGCGGCACACGATGTCCCTGGCAGACAAGGAGGACGCCACCATGAAGAAAAAGACCCTATCGATCCTTTCCCTCTGCATCGCCCTCTTTGCCGCGTTTGCCCTTGTCGGCTGCGGCGGGAGCGCATCGGGCGGCGGCAGCGCCCCCAAGAGCGAGAGCAAGGAAAAGGCCCCCGTCGCCAAGAAGACCGACTTCATCTGGTTTAAGGTGGAGATGCCCGAGGGCGTCGGCGTAAGCGACTCCGCCGGCAAGAATGCCGACAGGGTCCAGCTCACCTTCCCCGAGAACGAGAACACCACAGTCGACCGTTTCATCCCCGTTTGGCAAGAGAAGATGACGGCCGAAGAGTCCTTTGCAGAGCAGGCCGAAAGGCACACCGGAACGTTCCAGTGGGAGGATGGCGACCCCGTCGAGTACAACGGTAGAACATGGCTCACCGGAACGTGCAAGGACAACGGCGGCACTTATACCTACCTCTTTACCGACGTCGACACGGGAAGCGTCTATATCATGATTAGGAACGTCGACCTTCACAAGAAAGAAGCCGAAGCGCTCCTCAACTCCATCGAGTTCCCCGACGACATGAAGAAAGCAGTTGACGAGGCACGTGAAGTCGAGATTTCGAGCATCGAGCTCGAGTAACGGGACACCCGCACGCGCCTACGCGCACCTGCGCACATGCGCCCCATTAAAGCAACGGGCACCCAACCCCGGGGAGGGCCGACAGCATCGGCCCTCCCCTCTTTTGGACCCCGCATATTGCCACTTAATGGCGCAAATCCGGCCCTCAGAATGGGACACATGGCCCACTCGAACGAGCCGCTCGCGCGTACAGTAAAGGCAGGTAATCCATGGGCGGTTACAGATCGAGGAGGACACGACCATGAAAAAGAAGGCCTTTGCGATTCTCACCCTCTGCATCAGTCTCTTTGCCGCGGTTGCCCTGGTGGGCTGTGGCGGAAGCGGTGGAGCTACCGGCAGCGGTGGCGGTGCGGAAAAGCCAGCCGCGGATATGAGGACCGACTTCATCTGGTTTAAGGTCGAGGTCCCCGAGGGCGTCGAGGTCACCGACGTCGCAGGCGATACCGCCGACAGGGCCCAGTTTAAGTTCACCGAGAGCGAGCACGCCAGCGATCGCTTCATCCCTGTCTTCGACTCTGACAAGAACGCTGACGAGCTGTTCGACTACGAGGCAAAGTGGAATGCCAGCTTTGAGTGGACCGAGAATGACCCCGTCAAGTACAACGGCAAGACTTGGCGCAACGCTTCCTATACACACTCGGGCGGCGTGACGACTGAGTACTTCACCGAAGCAGGCGGCAGCGTCTACGTGCGCATCGACAACGTCGAGGAGCACAAGGACGCCGTCGAGACCATGATGAAGTCTCTGGAATTTGCCGACGACATCGCCGAGGCCAAGACCGAGGCCATGGACGTCAAGCTCGACGATATCGAGATCAAGCGCTAAGCGACTGGCGAGCGCAACGGGAAACACGGTCGCAGTGCAAACAAGCGACGGTACCCTAGCGCTTCATACCCAGGGAGGGCCGGTAAACCGACCCTCCCTTTCTTATGCCTGTAGCCGACGAACGCGAGGATGCCGGACGTCGGAACCGCCCCAAATGTGGCAACAGTACGAAAACGACAAACGCCCCGACACGTCCGCCCGCCGATTTATTGTGCCGCGCAGGCAATTAAACCAGCATCTTTAAACATCTGAGCAGTATAGTGACCAAAACTATCGCATAACCGCACTCTGCGAATGGAGAAGTTATGACCGAACACCACGCCATCAGCCGTCGAGCATTCACGTTGGGCCTAGGACTCGCAGCATTGTCGCCATTTGCAAGCCTGCCCGAAACCGCGGGATTGGGCCTTCCCGTGCGCGCGGCATTTGCAGAAGACGCTGTCACAGCGTCAGTCAGCCTCGACAATTTCGTCATTCGCCTTCGCCCCGCGGGCTTTTTTCGCACCGCGAGCGTCAACCAAGACGGCAACGTTCGCGGCAACGTCTGCCACCTGTTTAACGACGGCACGTCCAGCAAGCTCATCCTTGAGAACGTAACGACCAAGAATGACGATACAAACTGGTATGCTATCCGCACCTTGCTCAATTTCGAAGAGCATAAAAAGACGGGCTACAGCATTTGGTCGGTCGACGACGACTCTGACAAAGATGGAAAGGTCATCCACGTATGGGGCGGCGAGTATGACAACAAGCCCAGCCGCGCTTTTGCGTTCGAGCGCCAATCAAACGGAACCTATATCATCCGAGACCGCACGGTCGAGAAAGAAACCGAGAAAAAAGACATTAAGTACCTGGCAATAGAATCGAACGGCGAAGACCAGGACAACAATAAGATCTGCCATAAGAGTAAGAGCATTCCGTGGGAGCTCGAACTTATCGGTTACGACATGAAAAAGAACGATGTCACGGTTAGCAGCCTCGACTGGATCACGTACAGCAGCTACGTCGATGGGCCATGTTGGATGAAATACGTCGACGACAACAAGTTCCTCGACGAGCTGAGCATCCCGGGTACGCACGATTCGGGCACCTGCAGCGTGGACAACGACACTGAGCCCCAATCCTCGCAAGTAAAATGCCAGCAGGATTACATTCCCACGCAGTTGCTCGAAGGCATTCGCTATTTTGATATCCGGCTCGGAAAGGGCGACGACCCCGGTATCGACCACGGGGATTACTACCTGCTCAAAAAAGACGCGTACTTTATGCATCTTTCCGATGTCATAGGCTACTTCAAAACGTTTTTGAACGAAAACCCGACAGAAGCGCTCATCATGCTTGTATCACGAGGCAACGACGAGGCTACCGACGAAAGTGTTACGACGGCTTTCGCCAAGGTTTTGGACGACAACCCCGATCTGTTCTACACGTCGAGCCACGTCCCCACGCTGGGCGAGGTGCGCGGAAAGATCGTTCTGCTGCGTCGATTTAGGCTCGCCGGCAACAGTGTAAGCGACCATACGTGGGGCCTCGACCTTACCGAATGGGATGACAAGATCAAGGCTCACTCCGACAGCGCCACTATGTGTCTCGTCCAAGACGCGCGGGGCTTTGAAGCCGCGGGGAAACAGGCGACAAAGAGCCCTATTGCACCAAGGTATACGCCCAGGACAAGTACAAACTCACGGGAACCGACAAGCTCAGCTGGGTCGATAATGCGCTGAAGGAAACGACCGGGCGCACGCGCAACAAGGTGGACGTCGTGGACGATGACGAGGCCAAGGTGCAAGTCCAGGAGCGTTGCTGGTCTATCAACTACACCAGCTGCACGGGCTTGTCGCACGGAGGCAATCCATTTACCTCGGCACGAGTAGTCAACGAGCATCTGTATAAGAGCCCGTACATCAATCCCAGCGGCATCGAGGATACAAAGTCAGATTACCTCAAGCACATTGGCATCATCGCATCCGACTTTGTTGATGCGGCGCTGGCCCGGAGCATCTACCAGCGCAATTACGATACGCAGCACAAGCAGACAGCTTCGTGCTACCTCCCAGCCCGCATGCGCATGACGTATGGCAACTCGCTGAGTGAAGCTTCGCTCCAGGGCGGCAAGACCGTTGGCGAGGGCCATTTCCGCCTCGTCGACAGCAGCAATGTACTCAACGTGGCAGCCTCGGGCCATGCGTTTGCCATCGAATACGTGGATGTCGACGCCCAGGGCAACGAGACCGTTACGGGACTGCGAGGTTCCGTGCCCATCGATATCGATCCGCGAGCGCTGACGCCTCATTTTGAGGGGCTCGAAGACCTTAAGGCCGGCGAGGACGTGCGTGCTAAGATTGCGGCATCGCTTGAGGGCAAGCTCGAAAACGATGCCTGCGCGGCCCAGCTCGAGTTTGTGCACGACGCGAACGGCGCTCCGGGCACGGCAATGGCCGAGGGCGAAACATTTGCCGCAGGAACGTACTGGGTGCGCGTGAACGGTCTCTTGGGCGACGCGGCGCAGAACTACACGCTCGCCAGCGACGGAGCCGCAAGCTTTACCGTAGCGGCCTCGGACAGTGCAGACGGCGCCAGCACCGACACGGGTTCCAACGCAGGCGGCGCCGACAAGAATGGCAAGGGCAACAAGAGCGACCAGGGCAAGAGCTCGGGCGGAAAACTCGCCGACACGGGAGACGGCTCCGGCATTGCCGCCGGGCTCGCTGCCGCCGCCGTGGCGACAACGGTCGCAGGTGCAGCAATGCTTGCCAGTGACCGCGACAATACCGAGGACGTTAACGAATAGGCAAGCCAGTCTTTTGGGCGCATTAACTCAATCGGGGCGCAGAATACCGTTCTGCGCCCCGATTTTTACCTTGGCCCGAACGCCGCTATCGGCTACATCACCATGTTCAGCGCGTTCACAAATTCCTGGGCCTTCGCACGGCTACTCAGGCTAAAGACGCAAGCGGTCAACAGCCTGTTACGCAGGAAAACGTCGCGACCCTTGATCCTGTTGACCCCCCGTGATGTCCTTAAGGTAGACAATCTCGGTGTGCCTGCCGCCAAAAGTGCCCTTCTTGAGCACCTCGATACGATTGGGGTAGATCTTAACGTCTTTAAACCTACCCGAACCTTTGTCCTGGAATAGCAGCGTGTTGTTGTCCATACGCGTCACTCCCGTGGGGTTCGCTAAAACTGTCTCTATTGCCACATTTTAGTCACCGCAAGGCCCCATGCGAAGGTGCCAAACAGCACAGTAATGCGAGTCCGCGCGAGGCTTTAAGATGGGTATGCTCAGCTGCATCGATGCGAACGGAATATTCTAGGAGCACGCCTCGTATTATTCGCCATTAGAGGAGGTCTTATCTGGTTTACGCATGGGAATTCGAGTTCTTTGATTCAGATGGCATTGAACTTCCCGTGCCAGACTTCGGACATGAGCCGCGACACGGCGGCAAGATTATCGCTGTAGCCGTCAACCGCGAACTCGGCGACATTCCCGCCGTCACCGCAGTGGATGCCGCGCGTATGCTCGGTGTTAGCTCAGCACGGGTGTCACAACTGCTAAATGCAGGACTGCTGGATTCATGGAAGGATGGCACCAAGCGCATGATGTCCAAAGCCTCCATCGAGGCACGACTCGCCGATGCACCAAGGGTGGGACGCCCCAAAGAGGCCCCCGTTGCCGTGTAAGGCGATGCCGCTGTGGGCTTTCATCACCTGACATGCATGGCAGCCAGGAACGCTCGATTCGGGACTCACTGCGCCCCGAATCGAGCTGGGCCCATTGCTGCAGGTTGATTCGCATCCCCGATCCCAAAAAGACAGAAGCGCCACTTGCTTCGTTGAGCCCCAACATCCGACCCCGGCTCCCCCTCGTATCCCCAGCGGCATTTCAACTCCAGGACATGTCGCGATCATGCCCGGTCATCCATGCAAATGGACACCACTCTAACACTGGGGTCAGATATCCCCCGCTGCGGCGTATAGGGTAAAATCTTGACTGCCGCGGAATCCGCCTGCGGGCAACGCTCCGATCTCCGATTGGGGTGAAGCCTATGAACTTGTTTCTTGAAATCCTGCGCCTCTCGATGTATGTGACCGGCATTGCCCGGAACCTCTACGCGATCTGGCGGGAATATAAGCAGTAACGGATAGCGAAGGGAGTCATGAAAAGGGCCGGTTGCAGCCGGCCCTAGACGATAATACCTGCGTTGCCCGCGTCTCCGAAGTTTAAGCGCTGAGGAGCGGGTTCCGCGGCACAACCTGATTTTACCCAGTGAGGAGGCTCTTTTGCAGCCGCTCCACTGTTTATTTACATCTGGCACCCTCAAACAATCAGACGGCAGCCCGCGCTCCCGTGAGCTGCTCCATATCCCTGGCTATCGCGTCATAAGACTAACCAGCACCGCTCCCCTACTTCCCAAATAGCGCACCCAGCAGACCGCGGCGTCTGGGCTTCTCCTCTCGGATGGAACCCTCGGCTGCGGCCGCCACCTGGCGCGGCTGCTCGCCGCCTCCGCGGCGCACGATCTGGTATAGGAACGGAGATTTGACGTATTTGACCTCGATGGGCGTGGCGTGCACGGTGCTTTCGCTCGACAGCATCACGCTCGGATTGAGCGGCGCCACGATATGCGTCTCGCGCTTGTCGCTAAACACCACCGCTGCCGCGCGACCCGTCTGGCCATTCACGGCGATGCGCACCTGTTCGCCGTCGCGACTATCCGAAGCCGGGCGATCGACAAAGTAGACCGGCACCATCACCAGACCATCCTTGTGCTTGCGAGCCTTACGCGCCCACGTGCGGATGCTCTTTTTATTGAGCCCCAGGGTTGCCTCGGCATCGTTGCCGGCAATGTCGAGCGCCAACTTATCAATGACCACCTGGTCCTTGGTAGACGCATCGACGGAGACAACGCGAAAGTCACCTTCCTGCATGGCCGGGTCAAACGGCCCAACCTTGGCAAAGTCCCACGGCTCCAAAATGCCCATAAGGCGAACATCCAGATAGTTTGCCCGCGGATACGCCCAGTCGAGCACCTCGTAGTACACCAGGGTTTCCTTGCTCAGGCCCTTGCCCGGGAAGCTCGCCATCATACGCAGGTCCGCCAGCGCCATGGGGAATAGAAGAGCATCATGTCGTTTTGGATCGCGTCTTCCACGTCGTGCCCGGCAAAGGCATCCGGGTACTGGCGCACCAGCTGCAGCGCGTTGGCACGTGCCTGCTGCGGCGAAATTTCGCAGGGAATACCCTGCTCCGGCACATACTCCGCACCCACGCCCATGGTCAGACGTTTGCTAAACGTACCGGGCTTGAGCAGGTCGGCAATGCCGATCTTGTTGCCGCAGGACGGGCACTCAAACACACGCTGCGTTGACTCGCCCTCAAAGGACGCTCCGCAGAAGGGGCAGGGAATGCTCACGTGCGTCGCTTCTTGGAACTCCTGCGCCGTGCCGCGGTCCTCCCACAGCAGATGTTCCAGGACCGACTGATTGCGCCAGTGCGAATTGAAGAAATACCAGTCCGGGTCCTCCGGGCGCTCGAGTTGCGACACATGCGTGAGCTTGAGCAGTCCATCCACTACCGTCAACGGCGTATGGCGAATGCCCAAAGCGCTCTTGGGCTCTCCGGCGTCCGCCTGCCACGGAATGACCGCACCGCAATAAGCGCACTCAAAGCTGCGCTTAGCTTGGTGCGAGTACATAGGGCCGCCGCAGTTTTGACATTTAATGGCAAACATCTCGTCCATGGAAACGTCCTCCTTTGCACAAAGCTGTCGACATTAAGTATGTCGAGCAAACAGGCACATGCCCATACCCATGTGGCCCAAAATGGACCACCCAGGCAGACGGGAAGGCTCGCTCGTTAGCACCGGCAGACTATTGCTGCATTTTCTGAGCATCGGTGCACGGCGCCCCCGCGCGAGCTACACTATCCCCTTAAACATGATTGTGAGGACGACCGCTATGCTATTTGTAAATCGGCTGGTACATACGCTTGTTCCCGGCAGCGAGAGCGAGCCGGTCGATGCATCTTGCCGCACCAACGCGGGCTTTTCCGCAAGCCTCGTCTGCATTGGCCTCAACATCACCCTGTGCCTGGCCAAGGGCATCGCGGGCCTGCTCGCCGGCTCCGTCTCCCTCATCGCCGACGCTTTCAACAACCTCTCCGATGCCTCGAGCAACATCGTAAGCCTGCTCGGGTTCCGCCTTGCCAGCCGCCCGGCAGACGAAGGCCACCCCTATGGCCACGGCCGCTACGAGTACCTAGCCGGTCTGTTCGTCGCCGTCCTGGTTTGCGCCGTCGGCATCAACCTGATCCTCGAGTCGGTCACTAAGATCATCAAGCCTTCCCCCACTGCATATTCGGTGCTCTCCTTAGCCGCTCTCGTCTTGTCCATGCTCGTTAAGCTCTGGATGGCCGCGTTCAACCGCACGCTGGGCAACCGCATCGACTCGGAGACGCTCATCGCCACAGCACAGGACTCCAAAAACGATGTCATCACCTCGGGCTCGGTCTTGGTGGCGGCGCTTATTTCGCAGACGACCGGCTTCGACCTCGATGGCTGGGCAGGCCTGGGTGTGGGCATCTTCATCTGCATCAGCGGCATGGGTCTAGTGCGCGACGCCATCAGCCCGTTGCTGGGACAAGCGCCCGACCCCAAGCTCGTCCAGGCAATCCGCGACAAGATCATGTCCTATCCGCAGGTCTTGGGCACACACGACCTGATGGTGCACGACTACGGCCCCGGTCGTCAGTTTGCCAGCGCCCACGTGGAGATGCCCGGCGAGGGCGATGCGTTTGAACATCACGAGATCCTGGACGCCATCGAGCACGATATCAAACGGCAGATGGACATCGGTATCACGCTGCACTGCGACCCCATCGCGACAACCGGCGATGATTTGCGCGGCTGGGTCAAGCGCGGCATCATGCAGATCGACCCCGCACTCTCCATCCACGACCTGCACGAGCACGACGGGTTCGTTTCGTTTGACCTGGTGCGTCCCGACGGCTTTGACATATCCGACGAGGAGCTGCTGGAGCTCGTCACGCGCATCGTGCACGAGCGCCGGCCCAACGTCTCATGCGTCGTTACGTTTGACTCGGGCTTTAGTTCGCCCGACCGTCCAGCAGAGCAGCTGTAGCCCGCTTAACAGCTAGTTTCCCTGCGCGCCCGAGATGCCGTTTTGCAGTGCGTTCCAGGCATCCGTCGCCATGTCGCCCAAGTTCTGCGCGGTGTCGCCCAGGTTCTGCGCCGTGTCGCCCAGCTCTTGCGCTTTGTCTCCCAACTCCTGTGCCTTGTTGCTCAAGTCCTCCAGCGTATTGGAGCTCGAGCTGTCGGTACCGCTTTGGCCGCCGGACGAGTTGCCCGAGCTGTTCTTGTGCGTGAGCTGAATTTCGAGGTTGCCGCTGTCGTTATAGTAAGCAGAAGTAACGATCCAGTTGGCATCGACGACGGGCGTTGAGCCATCATCAGTCAGGACCACGGCATTCGAAAGATCGGCGCCGCGCGACTTGAGGATCTTCTTGGCGTTGGACCAGTACTGCCCCGGGATATCGCTCAGATCGACGGTGCTAGACGAGGCGGACTCGGTTTGCTCAACAGTGGCATCGGCCGTTGAACTCCCTCGCTTGTTAAGCATGCCCGACACGATGGCAAACACAACCGACAGCGCAAAGAAGATCGCCAGCACGATGAGGATCTTCTTGATCACGCTCGACGAACGCGACGGCTTCTTCTCCTCGTCCTCGCCATATTGCGGAATCGACTTGGGGTACTCGCGATACGGCTCGCGCGACTCGTAGCGAGGCTGCGCCGTGCGAGGCATATACGTCGTCTGCTGAGGCTGCGGAATGGGATTCTGCGGCAGGTTGTCATAGGGATTCGGCGTCGAGGCAGCATAAGAATCCTGCGGCGCGTAATCAAACGGATCCGGAGCTGCGTTGCCATAGGGGCCTTGCGAAGATGTAGCGTACGAATCCTGCGCCGTGTCGCCATAGCCCATAACCCGGGTGGGCTCGGCAGAAGGCTGCGTCGCGGCGGGGTCGGTATAACCGAGGTTGGGAACAACGCGGGTCGCATCGGCGCTATCGCCAGCCTGCGCGGAACCGTAGCCGCCCATCACGGTTGTCTTGTCCTGATCCATGCAACGATTCCTTTCCGTCGCGCGTGAGCATCAAGTTATCCATGCATTCTACCCGCGCAAAAGCCTATGATGGGCAGAGCCCGTCGGTATCTACAAGACATGCGCGGGCCTAAGGATAAAAAAGCCCCGCCGGGCCTTGGGGGCACGGCGGGGCGGGCAGGCAGCTAGGGGCAACAGGCTTAGAACAGGCCGGTGATGTTGCCGTCGCTGTCGACGTCGATGTTCTCAGCCGCGGGGACCTTGGGCAAGCCCGGCATGGTCAGAACACTGCCAGTCAATGCGACCACAAAGTGGGCACCGGCGGAAACCTTGAGCTCGCGCACCGTGATGCGGAAGTTCTCGGGAGCGCCCAGGGCCTTGGCGTTGTCGCTAAAGCTGTACTGCGTCTTGGCGACGCACACCGGAAGGTTGCCAAAGCCGTTCTCGCGCAGCTCGGCGAGCTGACGCTTGGCAGCCGGCGTAAAGTCAACGCCGTCGGCGCGGTAGACCTTGGTGGCAATGGCCTCAAGGGCGTCAGCAACATCGGCGCCGTCCTCATAGGCAAACTTGAGCTCGCTCGGCTGCTCGATCAGACGCATGACCTCATCGGCCAGCTCGAGCGCGCCCTCGCCGCCCTTGGCCCAGACCTCGGAAAGCTTAACGTTGACGCCGAGCTTCTGGCACTCGGACTCGATGAGCGCAAGCTCGGCCTCGGTGTCCGTCGGGAAGCGGTTGATGGCGACCACGCAGGGCAGACCATAAACGTTCTGGATGTTGTCGACGTGACGCAGCAGGTTGGGCATGCCGGCCTTGAGCGCCTCGAGGTTCTCCTCGTTGAGGTCGGCCTTGGCGACGCCACCGTTGTACTTCAGCGCACGAGCGGTCGCGACGACCACGACGGCGCTGGGGCGAACGCCCGTCATACGGCACTTGATGTCGAGGAACTTCTCGGCACCCAGATCGGCACCGAAGCCGGCCTCAGTAATGGCGACATCGCCAAAGCGCATCGCCATACGCGTGGCCATGATAGAGTTGCAGCCGTGGGCGATGTTGGCGAAGGGGCCGCCGTGGACAAACGCGGGCGTGCCCTCGAGCGTTTGCACCAAGTTGGGCTTGAGCGCGTCCTTAAGCAACGCGGCCATGGCACCCTGGGCCTTAAGGTCGCGGGCACGGACGGGCTCGCCGGCAAAGCTGTAGCCGACGACGATCTCGCCCAGGCGCTCCTTGAGGTCGTTAATGCTCGTAGACAGGCACAGGATTGCCATGACCTCGGAGGCGACGGTGATATCGAAGCCGTCCTCGCGCGGCACGCCCTGGGCCTTACCGCCAATGCCGTCGATGACATGACGCAGCTGGCGGTCGTTCATGTCGACAACGCGCTTCCAAGTGATGCGCTTAACGTCAATGCCGAGCTGATTGCCCTGCTGGATATGGTTGTCGAGCATGGCGGCCAGCAGGTTGTTGGCGGCACCGATAGCATGGAAGTCGCCGGTAAAGTGCAGGTTGATGTCCTCCATGGGGATGACCTGGGCCCAGCCGCCGCCGGCAGCACCGCCCTTAACGCCAAAGACGGGGCCGAGCGAAGGCTCGCGCAGGGCCACGGCACTCTTGACGCCGCGACGACGCAGGCCATCGGCCAGACCGATGGTTGTGGTGGTCTTGCCCTCGCCCGCAGGCGTTGGGTTGATAGCGGTCACGAGGACGAGCTTGGCCTGGTGATCGGTCGGCTCGTTGAGCAGTGAATAGTCGACCTTAGCCTTGTCGAAGCCATACGGAATCAGGTGCTTAACGTCGACGCCGGCGTTCTTGGCCACCTCGGTAATAGGCAGCGGCGTGACAGAACGTGCGATTTCGATGTCAGTAGGCATGGGCGGTCCTTTCGTTACCGAATGAGAAAAAGACCAATTCAGCATAGCACGGGCGCGCAATAGTAAAACACCCGTAACCGATGAATGGCGATATGTTTATCCAATGCTCAGCGATAGCTTAACAGCCCGCCAAAACAAAGCGCCCTAAATGGTAGGTTCAATCCCCAAGTGCTCAAAGGTGCGAAGCGTTGCCTGGCGGCCCTGGGGCGTGCGAATCATCAAGCCGCACTGCAGCAGATAGGGCTCATAGACATCCTCGAGCGTTCCCGGGTCCTCGCCCACCGCGCTGGCAAGCGTTGTCAGGCCCACGGCACGTCCGGAGAACGTCTTAGCGAGTGTCTCCAAAATGCGAATATCCATCCAGTCCAGACCAAGCTCATCGATCTCGAAGAACTCGAGCGCCTGACGGCAAATATCAAGCTCAATGGGACCGTTGCCACGCACCTGCGCATAGTCGCGCACGCGCTTGAGCAAACGGTTAGCCAAGCGCGGCGTGCCACGCGAGCGTGAGCCGATCTCGAGCGCGCTCGGATGGTCTATTGTCACACCCAAGATGGACGCCGAGCGTGTCACAATCTGCGCGAGTTCTTCGACCGTGTAGTAATCCAGGCGATATGAAATGCCGAAGCGGTCGCGCAACGGGCCGGTCAACATGCCTGAGCGGGTCGTTGCCGCTACCAGCGTAAACTTGGGAATATCCAGGCGAATCGAGCGCGCCGCCGGACCCTTGCCAATCACGATATCGAGGGCAAAGTCCTCCATCGCGGGGTACAGGACCTCCTCGACCGAACGGTTGAGACGGTGGATCTCGTCGATAAACAGCACGTCACCCGGCTGCAAGTTAGTAAGGATGGCCGCCAGGTCACCCGTGCGCGCGATGGCAGGGCCACTCGTGGTCTTGATCTGAGCGCCCAGCTCGTTGGCGATAACCGTAGCCAGCGTGGTCTTGCCCAGACCCGGAGGGCCCGAGAAGATCACGTGGTCGAGCGTCTCGCCACGGCTCTGCGCCGCTTCGATCAACACGCGCAGGCTCTGCTTGATATGCTCCTGGCCGCAGTAATCGTCCAGGCGCTGGGGGCGCAAAGTGCGATCGACATCGAGGTCCTCGGCCGTCAGCTCCGAGCCCACCATGCGCTCGCCGTGCGCCATGAATGCCGCCGGCGAGTTGCCGGGCGTCGCCCACAGGTCCTGAGAGTCATCGGCTTCCCACATCACGCATCCATTCCGAGTCGCTTAAGCGCCGCGCCGAGCAAATCCTCGACACGCATATCCTGCCCATCATACCCGCTCAGAGCGACATCGGTCTCCTGCGGGCTAAAGCCCATCGAAAGGAGTGCCGCACGGGCATCATCGATCGCCGAGGGAGCGGCAGCGGGCACGGGCATCGCAACCTGTCCGGGAATCACGTCGACCGGCACAAAGCCCTTATCCTTGGCAAAGGTGCTCTTGAGCTCCAGGATCAGACGCTGCGCGGTCTTTTTGCCCACACCGGGCACCTTGGCCATGCCCTTGTCGTCCTCGGCCATCACCAGGGAATACAGCTGTCCCACGGTATAGGTGGAAAGTACGGCAAGCGCCAGGCGCGGACCGACACCCGACACGGACACGAGCCGGTCAAACATTGTGCGCTCGTCTTTGGAAGCAAAGCCAAAGAGCGTCATGGCGTCCTCACGCACCTGCATGCGCGTGTAGAGGCGAACCTCGCCGCCGGGCGTCGGCAACGTGGCCGCAGTGCTGCCCGAGATGCCGAGTTCAAAGCCAACGCCCGACACGTCGACGACAGCGGAGCTCATCGTGGCCTCGACAAGCGTTCCGTGGAGCTGGGAAATCATCAGTATCCGGTTCCTCTCTGTTGATAGAACTCGCCACCGGTAAGGGCACGGGTGCGGCTGAGGTTTACGTGGCAGATGGCACAGGCCAGGGCATCGGCGGCATGGTCGGGATGCGGGTCGTGATCGAGCTGCGTGAGCGTGCGTACCATGTAGGCGACCTGCCGTTTATCTGCAGCGCCAGTGCCCACCACGGCCTGCTTGATCTGCATAGGCGTGTACTCGCCGATCTCGAGTGCGCATTCCGAAAGAGCCACGAGTGCAGCGCCGCGGGCATGCGCCGTAGGGATGGCCGAGCGAACGTTGGCGCCAAAGTAGATGCTCTCGATGGCAGCGGTATCGGGTCGATAACGCTCCACGACACCCTTGAGGTCGCGGGCGATATGCGACAGGCGCACCGCGAGCGGACTACCCGCGCTGGTCTCGATACAACCGTAGGCACGGCAGCGAACCTCACCGCGCCGCTCCTCGATAATCCCCCAACCCGTATGAGCCAAACCGGGGTCGATGCCCAAAATGACCAAGCCAACCTCCCCTCGCCTTTTACCAAGCGCAAGGCAAGGCCCCGCGCACTACTCACGAACGTCTGTTCTAGAATAACACAACGGGGCCGAGATGCTTAGTTGAAGTGTCGGGGTTGGAAGCGAATCCTATCCCATAGTTAGTTCTGCGAGAAAAAGGGGAACTGCCTCGGATCCACCGGCGGATGCGGCATCGGCGTGCCCTGGGGTCCACCCTGCGGGCCACCCTGGCCGCCCATCATCTTATCGATGGCGTCCTGGACCTCGCCCTCAAACTTCTTCATACCCTCGTGCAGGCGGCGCTGACCGTCCTCAGAGCGCAGCTCCTCCATCTGTTCGGGCGAGATACCCAGTAGCTCACCCAGCACGCCCATCATCTCGTTTCGCATGCGCTCGCTCGTATCCTCGTCAGCAAAACGGCGCACCTCGGCGCGCGCCAGCGAATCGACCGTCATACGCTCCTTGCCGTTAAGCCCCAGGTCGGACCACGCGAGCATGTACGGCCAGGAGCGCTCGGCAAACGAACGGGACGAAACGATCGGCGCCGTCGGCAACATACGGCGGGCAGCCTCACCCTGTCGAACGAGCATCAGCAGCAGCGAGCAGGCCTCAGGCTTGCCAGCGGCCATCGGGATGTCGTCGAAAGGACGATTGCGGTCCACGTGCGACTCGAGCGTGCCATCGACCTCGCCCGGCTCAAGCCCGCCGAGCAGCTGCGCCGCGCGGTCGAGCATGTCAACCGGACCATTGAGCGTCGAAAGCGCCTGCGCCAGCACGCGCTCCATGCAATCTTCCACCGCGTTGAGCGTCACGAGCTCCTGCGGCACCACGGCAGACGTACGGTTGCGCACGCGCGCCACAAACTCGAGCGTCGACAGGTACACATCGCCAAAGGGCGCGTAATCGCCCTGGTAGCCGCCGCACAAAGCGGGTGCTGCCAGCGCGTACTCGGTTTTGGACAGCGGGCTCAGCGCCATCGCGCCCAGCTCGAGCGCCGTATCCTCCAGCATCAGGCCAAGCGTGCGCGAGCGCAGGCGCTCGGCGTCTCCCGCCGACACGTCGCGGTCGAGCACACGCGCGGCATCCGGCGCATCGCGCTCAACCGTGCGAATATGCAGACGCTCGGCAATGGCGCGAACGGCGGCACAGCGAGCTGCCTCGGCCTCCTCCTGCGCAGGCGTAAAGATGCGGTTGCGCCCCAGCACCAGGCCGATCACATTGCGCGGACCCAGGGCGTCGACGGCAAGCGCCGCCAGCAGGGACGACGGCAGGTCGCCCTCGAGCGCCACCACGGCGCGCGACGTGCCGTGGGCGCGGGCGTTGTCGCGCACGGCGAGCACTAGTGCCTGCCACAGCCACTCCTCGGAACGGAACTCGGGCAGCTCATGGTCCTCCAGAGCATCGAGCATCACGCCGCGCTGAATCTCCTGGACCAGCAGGCTCTCCTCAAAGCACGGTGCTTGGGCCACCACGCGGCCGCAGTCATCGAGCACAAACGACCCGCCGGTATACACCGACTCGTCGTACGCGCCGACCGGCGCCATACAGGCAAACCACACGCTGCGCTTGGATGCAATCTTGCGGTAAGCGCCACTGCGCACGGCTGCAATGGCAGCGGTCTCGCGGTTGGTCATATCGAATGCGTTGAACTGGAAATAAGCAATGAGGTCGACGCCGGTCGGCAGCATCTCGAGCTCGCGATCCAGGTCGAAAATCACCGCGATGCGCACGCCGTCCACGTCGAACACCGGCGGCGCCCAGCGCGCATCGTTGTTCTCGCCACGCTGCAGGGCAATGCTCGCGCGGGCGGGCACCACGCGGCTGTCCTTGAGCATCATGTAGTCGAGCAGCGGCTGGCCCTCAAACGAAACCGCCGCGGGCACGATGCAGATCATATCGAGCTCCTGGATGCGCTCGGCAACGCCGGTCAGACCGGCAAGCATATCGTGCTCAAAGTCGGCAGCGCCCACCAGGCCACCGGGCAGGGCGCCCATAAAGAGCGGAGCCGGCACGCACAGCACACGCGCACCGCGCTCGTGGGCCAGGCGCGCCTGATCCTCGATGCGGCCGCAGATACCCTCAATATCACCCAGGCGCATATCGATCTGTGCAAGTGCGAGCTTCATGGCTCAGCCCTTTCCATCGTAAACCGTCGTCATCGTAGTAAAAGCGCCGGCCGCAAGATGCAGTCGGCGCTTGCATGTACATATGCCAGCTATGATACCCCGAGCGGGGGCGCGCTCCTAGAACGTCGCGGACCACAGCCCGTGCAGGTTGCAATAGGCATAGACGGTACCGGTCTTGGAACCGCCGGCAAAAAACGTCGCGGGCTTCATGCCGGGCTGGAGGTAGTGGACCTCCAGACGACCCTCGGCTTCAAGTGCAATCCACTCGATGTAGTGCTCGGGCAGGCTGGGGTGCTCGACCGAGCCCACGCGCGCACGGATCACGTGGCCGTCGCGCTCGCTCTCGACGACGGGCACGTGCTTCTCGTGTGCCGCGTCCTCGGTGTTTGCGGTCAGCTCCGTGCAGCCGGCAGGGGTTGCGACATCGTCGCCCAGGGCGGCGATGAGCTTGCCTTCGGGGTCCTTAAAGAATTTCGCCATGATGTTCTCCTTTGCTGATGTGCCAATGTTCTCGATGGTTCTTATGCCCAAAGGCAAACGAACCATCCACGGCATGGCAAATGAACACATAACGAGCGAGGCAAGCGCCCGGAGTCAGGGCGCGCCAGCAACCTGGAGCCGTCTCGGCAGTCCCGATCGCCACCTGCGCAGCCTAGCGCCCGTCGCCTCCCAGCAGCGCCAGAACGTCCTCGCGCGTAAACAGCGCCGAGGAGATACCGTCACCGCCGAGTACGCTGTTGACCAGATCGCGCTTGGATTCCTGCATCTGCATAATGCGTTCCTCGATCGTGTCTTTGGCGATGAGTTTGTACACGGTCACGGTGTGCTGCTGGCCAATACGATGCGCGCGGTCGGTCGCCTGGTCTTGCGCCGCCACGTTCCACCACGGGTCGTAGTGGATGACCACGTCGGCGGCCGTCAGGTTCAGGCCGACGCCGCCCGCCTTGAGCGAGATCAAAAAGACCGGCACCTCGCCCGCTTGGAACTGCACGACCATCTTGGCGCGGCTTTCCTTGGACGATGCGCCCGTGAGCTTAAGAAAGCCGATGTCCTCCTTGGCCAGGCGCTTGCCGATGATATCGAGCATGCCCGTAAACTGGCTGAACAGCAGAATGTGGTGCCCGCCGTCGAGCGCACCATGCACGAGCTCCATGCAAGCGTCGAGCTTGGCACTCCCCGCCTTGTAGCCCTCGTAGTGCAGATGCGGGTCGCAGCAGATCTGGCGCAGCTTGGTGAGCTCGGCGAGCACCTTGAGCTTGTCCTTCTTAAACTCATTGGCCTCGCGATGCTGCACCTGCTGGGCGATGCGGTCCTGGTTGGCCAGATAGAGTTTGCGCTGCTCACCGGTGAGCTGCGCCATGACGGTGTCCTCGATCTTCTCGGGCAGGTCGGCCACCACGTCTTCTTTGACGCGGCGCAGCACAAACGGCGACACGAGTGCCTGCAGGCGAGCGGCACTGTCGCCCTCGGCATGCTCGACGGGGCTCTCAAAGCGCTTGGCAAACGACTCGCGCGTGCCCAAAAGGCCCGGCATCAAAAAGTCGAAGATGCTCCAGAGCTCGGACAGGCGGTTTTCGATAGGCGTGCCCGTCAGGGCAAAGCGCACACCAGCGGGCAGGCGCTTGGCGGCGCGCGCCACCTGCGTGAGCGGGTTTTTAATGTACTGGGCCTCATCGAGTACCACGCGGGCAAAGTCCTGCTCGGCATATTCGTCGATATCGCGACGCATGAGATCATACGAGGTCACGACCACGTTATGCTCGGCGGCGCCGGCGATCTGCACGCGGCGTTGCGCCTTGGCACCCACGATGGCGCACACGTCGAGCGAAGGCGCAAAGCGCTCCAGCTCGGCAGTCCAGTTGTACACGAGCGACGCGGGGCACACCACGAGCGTAGGCTTGGCATCCCCCGCCTCCACGCGCGCCAGGATATGCGCGATCATCTGCAGCGTTTTGCCCAGGCCCATATCGTCGGCCAAGATGCCGCCAAGGCCCAGGTACTCGAGCGAGCCGAGCCACTGGTAGCCATCGACTTGGTAGCCACGAAGCGTGGCCTTGAGCGAGGCCGGCACCGTAAAGTCCATCTTGCCGAGCGTGTCCAGGCGCTCGACGGTGCGACGGAATGCGGCATCGCGATCGGCCTCGAGCGCGGGCGTGCGCGCGAGCATGCTATCGACAAACAGGGTGCTCGATGCGGGAAGCGACACGCCGTCGAGCAGGTCGACGGCATCGACGCCCAGGTCCTCGGCAAGGCCAAACGCAGCGCGGGCGCCCTCGTCCAGGCGCACGATGTCGCCGGATGTCAGGCGCGCAAACGTCTGATGGCGCTTGTACGAGTCGAGATAGATGGCAAGGTCTGCCGCCGAAAGCCCGCTCGCGCCCAGCTCGACGTCGAGCAGGTTGCTCTTGACGGTCGCGCGCACCGAAAGCTTGGGCGCGGGACGCACCGAGATCTGGCACAGGCGATCGCTGAGCATGACCTCGCCCAGCTCGGACAAGGCAGCAAGACCCTCGGTGAGCAGGCAGAACAGGCTCTCGTCGTCGCGCTCCTCAAACGCCAAGCCGCCCTCGAGGAAATCGAAGTACATGGCGGCCGTATCCATAACGCGAAACTCCGCCACCACGTCACGAGGCGGCACGCCGGGGCGCTGGTCTTCGAAGGGACTTCCCGGAGCGCCCAAGCTAAAGAGGTCTGCCGACCAATCGCCGTAGGCAACCGTGATCTTGCAGGTCACAAGTCCGTCGTCGACGCCGATTGCCATGACAAAACTCGGCTCGGGCGCCACGGTGTCGAGCACGGCGGGAGCGGTGAGGTCGGTGTATTCGCGCAGCACGGGCAGCGCCATGCGGCAGAACTCGCCCACCTGTTCGGCAGCGATATGGACCGGCGTGCGGCAGGGCAGCAGGCGCGACAGAAACGGTGCGGCATGCTGGGCAAACGCCGCATCGGCGCGGCGCGCGCGGTGCGTGTCGACCAGATAGGCGACGTCGCCCGAGGCAAAACAGTACGCATCGGCGGGCAGGCGCAAGTCGTAGCTGCCACCGGCCGCCGGCGCGATCTTGGCGGCAAGGAGCGGCGGACGTTTTGCCGAGGCCCCGTCCTCCCCTTCCGGCGTCGACTCAACCGCCACCTCGTAGGAACGATGCGTCGTCGTCCCCCGCGACCAGGCGGGCTCAAAGGAAATGGTCCGGCCACGCAGCAAGTCCAGCATGTATACGATGTCATGCTCGGACAGCGGCAGTTGGCGCTCGGCGACAAAGCCGCTGCGCGCAAAGTCGTACGACGCCGAGCGCGACCTCGTGATGTCATAAAGATAGGCAACCGTCGTCGCAACAAGGTCGAGCAGCCGTCCCGACACCTCATCAAAGGCCTCGGGCGTATGGGGGAACGTGAGCTTCTTGCCGTACGAGAACGTGCCGCCGCGCACGTAGGCGTCGGCCATGCCGTCGATGTCCTTGACCACGTAGGACACCGAGCCGCAGCGGATACGGAGCTCGAGCGCCCAGCTAAAGCGGTCGGCAAACAGCGGATTGTAGTATGGCACCAACGAGGGCTCCAACACCGCCTTGGGGGCATCGGGGTCGACGGCGGAGGCGAGCTTGCGGCGCATGCCCGCCAGCTCATCCATGCGCGCGTCCGAAAGATCGGAGAGCGCCTTCATGAGGCTCGGGCTCGTGGGAACTGGCGCCGGGAAAGGGAAGTTAGGGTTGACCGCCGGCGCAGCGGACGCGGGGCGCGCGGGCTGCTTGGGCGCCGCTGTAAACGTGCGGACCGGCGTGCGCAGGCCCTCGACGGGCTCGGTGCCGCTTGCGTCCAGATACGCAAGCGCCGTGGCGATGGCGTGCTTGCACATGCCAGGGTAGCGGTACGCGGCGGGGCAATCGCAGTCGTAGTCGATAACCTCGTGCTCGTCCACATCGAGTTCCACATGCGTCTTGTACAGGTCGCCGCGCGAGCCGCGCACCGAGCCCTCAACCGTCACGTTTTTGGAGAAGCGCGAGCCGCTGTCCTCGATCGACAGCACGGCGCCGTTGAGCATGAGCGAACGCCCCTTCATAAAGGTGCCGCTCAACGCCGCCTCTTTGCGAAGCGCCTGCACAAACGTCCCCTGCGCCATCACTTCCTCCAATCTCACCCGGGGTAGCTTAGATCACCGTCACGCGGCCCTGGTTACCCACAATGGCCTTGGCCTCGGCCAGCAGCGGAATCGAACGCGCGTTGACCTTGGCAGGTACCTCGGCACGCAGCACGCGCCCGTCCACCTGCTCGATAAAGATCTCCACGCGGTCGCCGCCCGGGTTAGCGGTGAGCACCGTGGCCAGGCGCGCCATATTGCCCTGGCTAAAGCGGCTGTTAGGCACCATGACCTCAAACACCTTGGGCTTGTTGTTCTCCTCGTTGAGCTCGAGCGGCACGATCTCCTGCGCGATGATCTGGTCGCCGCGGTCCGAGCGCTCGAGCTTGCCCTTAATGCGCACAAAGGCATCGGACAGCTGCGCGCCGGTCTCGGGATCGACCTCGCCGTACAGGTACCCCTCGGCCTCTTTATAGGTCTTGGGGAACACGACGACGGTGGCCTCGCCTTCCATGTCCTCGAGCTGCACGATGCCCATGGGGTCACCGTTTTTGGTCACGCGCTTGGACACGCTCGAGACCATGCCGGCCCACCACAGCGCCTTGCCCTCGGGAATCTCCTGGTTGATGGTGCCGCCCGTAGGATTCTGAACTTCGTAGCCGGTATCGATCTGCGAGAACGAGAAGTCGCGCGCCTTGGCTAGTGCATACTCAAACGGGCGCAGCGGGTGGTCCGAGACATAGATGCCCAGAACCTCCTTCTCCTGGCTCAGCTTAAGGTGGCGGTCCCACTCCTGGCCGTCCGGATCGGGCACGCTCACCTCAAAGCCCGAGCCCTCAACGTCGCCAAACATGTCGAAGAACGACGTCTGGCCGCTCGCACGATCCTTCTGGCGCTTCACCGCGGCATCGATGATGTTCTCGGGGTTGTTCTTGTCCACAAAGTGCATCATCTGGCGACGCGGATACCCCGTGGAGTCGAAGGCGCCTGCCTTGATCAGCGATTCGATTACGCGGCGGTTGGCCTGGCTCGAGTCCACGCGCTCGACAAAGTCGTGCAGCGTCTTAAACGGGCCGCCCGCCTCGCGCTCGGCGATAATCGCCTGCGCCACGCCGGTGCCCACGCCGCGGATGCCGGCCAGACCAAAACGCACGCCCTCCTTGGTAGCCGTGAACTCGGTACCGGACTCGTTGACATCTGGCGAAAGCACGGGGATGCCGTCGTGACGGCATGCCGAGACGTAGTGCACGATCTTGTCGGTCTTGCCCGTATAGGACGTCAGAACGGCCGCCATGTACTCGTGCGGATAGTGTGCCTTGAGCCACGCCGTCTGCATAACCAGGATGGCGTAGCCGGCGGAGTGCGACTTGTTGAAGGCGTAGGACGCGAACTCGAGGACATCGTCCCAAATCTTCTGGGCGACCTCGCGCGTGTAGTTGTTCTTGATGGCGCCGTTCATCCAGTGGTCGTAGGTGGTCTCGTCCGAGCCGTCCTCCCAGTGGAGCACCGTCGACGTGAGCAGCTTGATCTTCTTCTTAGCCACGGGCTTACGGATACGCGAGTCCGATTCGCCCTTGGAAAAGCCGCACATCTCGACGGAGATGAGCATAACCTGCTCCTGGTAGACCATGGTGCCGTAGGTTTCGCCCAGGATGTCGTCCAGACGGTCGTCGTAGGAGACGGCCGGCTCCTTGCCGTTCATACGGTTGATGTAGGACGAGACCATGCCGGCGCCCAACGGGCCCGGGCGGTACAGGGCGATCAATGCCACGACGTGCTTGTACTCGGTGGGCTTCATGTTCTTGATCGTGGCCGTCATGCCGGCGGACTCGACCTGGAAGACGCCGGCGGTGTGGCCGGAACCCATGAGCTTAAAGATCTCGGGGTCGTCAAAGGGAATCTCTTCCTCTTTGATGTCGATGCCGAAGTTCTTTTTGATGTTGGCCTTTGCCTTGGAGATAACCGTCAGCGTACGCAGGCCCAGGAAGTCCATCTTGAGCAGGCCCATGTCGGCGACGGTATGGCCCTCGTACTGGGTAATCTCGACGCCGCCCTTGGTGTCGAGCTTGGTCGGTACGTGCTCGTTGACGGGGTCACGGCAGATCAGGACGGCGCACGCGTGCACGCCCTCGCCACGAGTGAGGCCCTCGATAGAGAGCGCCGTGTCGATGATGCGGCGGGCGTCGTCGTCCTTTTTATAGGCCTCGGCAAAGTCGGGGTTAAACAGATCCTCTTTGCCGGGTTGCTTGTCGAGCACCTGCTTGAGTTTGACCTTGGGGTCGCTCGAGACCATCTTGGACAGGCGCTGGCCCATGTAGACCGGGTAGTCCAGGACGCGCGCGGCGTCGTTGATGGCTTGCTTGGCCTTGATGGTCGAGTAGGTGATGACGTGGGTGACTTTCTCGGGGCCGTAGAGCTGACGAACGTGCTCAACGACCTCGAGGCGCCGCTCATCGTCGAAGTCCATATCGATATCGGGCATCTCGGTACGCTGCGGGGACAGGAACCTCTCGAACATCAGGCCGTTCTCGAGCGGGTCGAACGCGGTGATGTTCATGGCGTAGGCGACGATAGCGCCGGCGGCCGAGCCACGGCCGGGGCCGACGCCGATGCCGTTGTCCTTGGCCCATTGCACGTACTCGGCAACGATCAAGAAGTAGGCGGCAAAGCCCTTGTCGCAGATGACCTTGTATTCGTACTCAAAGCGCTCTTTGATGTTGACACCGCCGATCTCGCGCGTGGCCCAGTCGTCGCCGTAGTGCTGGCGCAGGCCCTTCTCGCACTCGCGGCGGAACTGGCTCTCGTGCGTCTCGCCGGGATCGAGCAACGGGAAGCGCGGCAGGATGATGGAGTCCCAGTCCAACTCCACATAGCACTTGTCGGCGATCTCGAGCGTGTTGTCGCAGGCCTCGGGACAATACGGGAACATCGCCCGCATCTCCTCCTCGGTCTTCATGTAGAACTCCGAGCCGGTCATGCGCATGCGGTTGGGGTCGTCGACCTTGGCGTTCATGCCAATGCACATGATGACGTCCTGCACGGGCGCATCCTCGCGGCGCAGGTAGTGGAAGTCGTTGGTGGCGATGACCTTGACGCCCACCTGCTTGGCGATGTCGATGAGCGTGCGGTCCATCTGCTCGTCAGTCAGGCCGTTGTCGGTGGTGATGCCGTGTTCCTGGATCTCGATGTAGAAGTCACCGGGCTCGAAGGTATCACGGAAGGTCTCGGCCCACTTGATGGCGCCTTCCATGTCGCCGCGGTCGATGTATTTGGGGATGATGCCCGCGATACAGGCGCTGGTGCAGATCATGCCCTTGGCATGGCGGCGCAGGTTGTCGAGCGTCACACGCGGCTTGTAGTAAAAGCCCTGCACGGCGGCCTCGGAAACCGTCTGCATCAGGTTGACGTAGCCCTCCTGGTCCTTGGCCAGGAGGATCATGTGGTAGAGCTCGGGCTTGTGGTCGCGGGCGAGTGTCTCGTCCGGCGTAAAGTAGACCTCGCAGCCAAAGATGGGTTTGATGACCAGGGGCGGCTTGAGCTCGTCGATGTTGCCCTTCTCGTCCCACATGGCCATGTCTTTGACGTACTGGGCATGCTCGCGCGGGTTTGCCTCGGGGTCGGGCTCCACCAGCTCGTCGCGGCGGTCCTTTTCCAAGAAGGCCTTGTCGTGGCTCCACGTTTTGTACTCGGGCGTGTTGTGGTTGACGGCGTCGCAGGCCAGCGCCAGGTCGGGTACGCCATACATGTAGCCGTGGTCGGTAATGGCCACAGCGGGCATGCCCAGCTCAACGGCACGGTTGACCATATCCTGGATACGGGTTGCGCCGTCGAGCATGGAGAAGACAGTGTGATTGTGCAGATGGACGAATGCCATGTGATGAGCTCCGATGCGGGTTCGTGTTCTGACTGAACGATTTTACCGCACGGCACGGACAGCACCCGAACCTAGCCAAACCCACACGGCTCCTATTGAGTTGCGGTGAAATAGTTCCTGTTTGCCCCGCCTGAGCAGCAATTCAGGAACTATTCCACCGCAACTTCCAAGGGACCCGAGCGACCCTCCTACCGTTGCGGTGAAATACGGACTGATTGGCGGCTTTTCTGGTCAAAACAGTCCGTATTCCACCGCAAGTTATTGAGGTTAGAGGTTGTAGGTGACTACTTGGGGCTCGGCGAGCTCGGCGAAGACAGCTGGGGCCGTCTGTTCCACGCGAACGAACTTGACCGTCACGGCCTCAAAGCCCGCCTTGTGCAGAACATCCGAATAGACGCGCGCTTGCAGGGCGTGTTTCTCTAGCAACTGATCCGGCGTCTCGTCCGGCGTGCCACCCGTCTTGTAGTCGATGACCAGCGCACGCGACGGATTAGCAGGATCGGTCGCCAGCGCATCGATAGCGCCCTCGGCATACGCACCGTAGCGGGCAATGTCCTCGTCCTCGCAGCCCAGCGAGAAGAACGGCACCTCGGCACGAACGCACGGCCAGGCAAGCAGCTCGGCGCGAACCGATGACCTGAGCCAGCGATTCAGGGCGACATCGAAACGCTCGCGTTGCTCCGGCGTCAGATGCCACAGGCGCGTCAGTGCATCGGCGCGCTCGGCAGGCAATTCGTCGGCGCCCATCTCAATCAGCCACTGGCAGGCGGCATGGAACGCCGAGCCCAGCGCCATGGGGTTGCCGGCGGGCTCAGCGGCGGCCACGTCCGCGTCCGTCATCTCCGAGCCATCCGACTCCGCATCATCGCCGGCCTCGTCCATGGGCACGCGCGCCTCGGCGGCACGGTCCTCGGCCTCGGCATGCAGCGCTGCGGCAATCGACGAATAGCTGTACGAATCGCGCGCTGGATACGGGCAGGTACCCATACGCACACCCACCGCCTGGGGATACACGAGCTCAAACGCATCGGGCTCGGGGTCGGCAGGACTGGGAACGGCGACGCGAGTACCCGCATCAACAACCTCTGCCTCCGCATCACCGCGGACAAGCCTTCCCTCGGCATCCAGCGAAGCGTTAGCCTCAAACGTCTGCTCGTCAAAGGTAAAGTTTGCCAGCGAGATAAGCTCGTAGTCCCCCGGCTGGGAATTGTCGAACACCAAGTGGTCGGCATCGAGCTGCGGCATACCCAAGCCCTGGCCAGGCAGGATGCGGCGCAGCACGTCATAGGTCAGGTCGGACTCGACGTCGAAAGACGGCGCCGGCACCTTACCGCGGCTCACGGCGACGTCCATCGCCAGAATCACCAGCTCGCGCGCACGCGTCATGGCGACGTAGAGCAAGCGGGCCCGCTCCTCGAGCGAAAGTTGCAGGTCATCGTTGCGCAGGCGAACAAATGCCTCGGCGGGAGAACCCGTCGCACAGACGTCGTCCATAAGTTCCGGCGAAAGCCACGGCGACGTACCCTTGCCCTTAAATGCGTGCTCAAACTGCTTTTTGACGTCGTCACCCTTGACGAACGTGCCGTCCGCGAGTTTAACGCCATCGAAGCGTGCCGGCAGCGCCACAACCTGCGCGCCGCCCTCGACACGCCCCATCTGGGCAGCTCCGGTCGACTTGCGTACGCCAAAGCACTCGGAAACCGCCACGACCGGATATTCCAGACCCTTGGACGCATGCACCGTCATGATGCGCACCGCGCCGTTGCCCTCCTCGTTGAGCGCGCCCGGCGCTTCCTTACCCGCCAAGAAACGATCGAAGGCGAGTGCAATGGAGCGCGGCGAGTTGCCGAACTCGGCCTCTGCCTCTGCCACGGCATCGAGCGCCTTGAGCACGTTGGCGGCGATGGCCTTGCCCTCGGGGCCACGCTGCGCCAGGCGCACAAACCAGCCCGAGGCGTTGACCACATCGCGAGCGATAACGGCAAACGAATCGCGGCCTACGCGGCGGAACGCATAGCGCAGCACTTCGCGAGCGCGCGTCACCAGTGGCAGATTCTGCAGGCCGGGCACGTCGCAGTCGCTCATAATACCCGCATCGATATTGCGGCGCGAGGTCTCCCCCGTCTGCTCGTCGAGCTTGGTCGCCAGCGCCAGAAACTCCTGGGCGCCCAGGGCAAACATCGGTGAGGCCAGCAGGGGCATAAGGCCCTGCGCCGTGTCCGCCGGGTTGGCAAGCGCGCACACCAGGGCGCGAATCGCCTGCACCTCGGCAGCCTGGGCAAAGACCGAGCCGCCCGCGATGACGCAGTCGAGTCCCTGGTCACGGAACGCTTGGGCATAGACGTCGGCATTGGTCATGCGGCCCAGCAGCAACACCATATCGCCCTGAGGCTGCCCCGCCTTGACGAGCGCATGGAACCGCTCCGCAATTGCATGAGCTTTCGCCTGCGTTCGCTCCTGTGTACTGCCGCCGACAACGAGCAGCGCCTGCCGACGCGACGCCTCTGCCTCGAGCTTGTCTTCGCGCTCATCGCTCGGCTCAAGATCCAAAAAGCCCTGCATAAGGCCACCGGTATCGCCGTCAAAGACACGCGCCACGTAGCGCAGGACCTCGTCGTGGCTGCGGAAATTGCGCACGAGTTTGACGAGCTCGCCGGCGGGAGCATCAGCGGCAGTACCAGCGTCGGCCGATGCCTCGGCCGCGCCCGAAGCGCCCACCTTGCGCTCCTGGCGGCGGAAGACCTCGACCTCGGCACCACGGAAGCGATAGATCGACTGCTGCGCGTCGCCCACCGTGCACAGCGCACGCTCGCCCGCACCCGTCAGGTAGCGAATCAGATCGACCTGCATCTGGTCGGTGTCCTGGAACTCATCGATCATGACCATCTTAAAGCGGCCCTCGTAGGCGGCTCGGATGGCGGGATAATCGCGCAGCGCCTCGTATGCCATGCGCAGCAGATCGTTATTATCGAGCGCGGACTGGTCGGCCTTGAGCGCGCGATACTCCGCCTCTACGGCACGGGCGAGCCCCGTCAGCGCATCGAGCGCCGGGTCGCCGCAAGCCAGCACAATGTTGACAAACGTGTCGGCAGCCTCTGCCTTGAGCAGCTCGACATTCTCCTTAGGGAACATCTTGCTCGCGCGCGGCATGCCGCACGACATCATGAGCCGCGCCACATCCGCCATGGTCTTGTCGCTCGCCTCGAACGCGTCGATGGCCTCGAGCGCCACCTGCGCCTTCTCGGTCGCGGCCTTGCTCGCGCCGAGCGCCGCACGATAGGCATCGGCAAGTGCCGAGGTATCGGAGCAGCCGCGAAGCACGCACACGTCGTCCATACCACCCGGTAGCTGGCTGGACAGCTCCAGCAGGTCGCGCACCAAGCCCTTGATGGTGGTGCCGCCACCAAAGGGACCGCCCTCGCCTGCCATGGGATACCAGGCATAGAGACTTCTAAGCGAGGCGGCAAGCTCGGGGGCGGCATCGGGCGCCGTCGCACGGCCCAGCACATGCTCGACAGCCTGATCCATGAGCTCATCGGTATCGGTGAGCACCGTAAATTCGGGGTCGATGCCCAGCTCCAGCGCATGCGCGCGCAGGATACGCGAACACATGCCGTGGATGGTCGAAATCCAGGCATCGTCAACCGTCAGGGCTTCCTCGTCCATGCCCTCTTCGATAAGCGCACGGCGCACGCGGTCGCGGATCTCGGCCGCGGCGTCCTTGGTAAAGGTAATGGCGAGCACCTGGTCCAGATGCTCAATGAACGGACCGGATTCGGGCGAGAGCGCGTAGACGATACGGCGCGTGAGGGTAAAGGTCTTACCCGAACCGGCGCCCGCCGAGACAAACAGCGGGCGGTCGAGCGTTTTGACGACTTGCAGCTGTTGCGGCATCAAAGTCGAAAGATCCATGGTCTACACGTCCCTCCTTACAAACGTTCCTTCGTGGTTATACGAACAGCGCGCGTGCGCTGCCTGCGGCGATGTCGGATCGACGGCAGCCACGACGCCCGCCTCGAGCTCGCGCAGGCGCTCGGCAATTCCGGCCTCCACGCGGTCGAGCAGGGTGTCGAAGTCCATGTTGCCGCCCTCGCCCGGGAAGCCTTTCTTAAGGCCCGGAATACGACCGTCGCCGCGCTCCTCCTCGAGCAGCTCGTCACTCGCGGCGCCGCGCAGCGCCGGCTTGCCGCCCTTGGTCGAAAAGTAGAGCGCGGCGCGCGTGTTCAAGTCCAGCGCCCGCCGCATGGCCTGCGCGTAGATGAGCGTCTGGGTATGCGGCGGCAGCCAACGCGGGTCGTCGGCGGGCACCGCGCCCGTCTTCTCATCGAACACCGTGGGGTCGGCGAGCTTATATTCCTCGACGCCCGAACGATGCTTGTAGTCGATCACCACGGCGCGGTTCTCGGCATCCACGTCCACGCGGTCGATGCGCCCGCCGAGCGGCCAGCCGGCATACTCGACCTTAAGCTCGTTAAACGCAAACTCCAGATAGCGCGGGACAAAGGGCGCAAGCGCCTCGGACTCATAGGCGAGCACGTCCTCCAGCTGCGGCAAGATCTCGGCCACCTGGCGTTCCTCCACCGGTGAGAGCGGCACCAGCGGGCCCTCGGTACCGCGCTTGCCGGCGTGCTCGGCCAGAGTCTCGTCGAAGACCTCGCGCAGCAGCTCCTGTGCGCGCGGCAGGTTCATGGGCGTCACGCGTTCCATGCCCTCCTGGGGCAGACGAGCATGCAGGTGCTCCAGCACGTCATGGACAAAGTTGCCCTTCTCCATGTTGCCAAAGCCTGCATCGATAGACTGGGGTTTTACGCGATAGGACACAAACCAGCACAGCGGGCAGGTGGAATATGCCTCGATTTGCGAGGCGGACGTTAAACGCGGCACGAGCGGCGCATCCTCGCCCTCACCATCGCGGCGGCGCAAAACCAGATACGGCACGGCCTCGGCGCTCAGATGCTGAGGGGCTTCGCATGCGACCCGCTTGCGCTCGAGCCCTTCGCCGGCGGCGGGGTCGAAGTCCCTCACGATATCGCCCTCGCCCACGCACGTCGCCTTGGCGGCGGTGACCTTGTCGGCGTCAGCGGCCTTGTCAGCGCCAGCGGCCTTGGCGTCGTCAGCGGCCTTGGCGCGCGCCCGCAACTCGGTCCACACGGCCGCCGGGTAGCACTCGCGCGCCTGGCGATCGTGGGTCACGCGGGCGAGCGTAACCGGACCACGCGACGCTTGCATCGCACGGCCAAAACGCACGCGCAGCAGGGCCGCGGGCTCAAGCGTCACGCCGCCGCGACCCAACTCTTCCGTCAACGTGGCCAACGGGCCCTCCTCATGCGAAAGCGGATAACTGTCCAGGTCGACATCGGCAAACAGCACGGCATCGTAGCTGGCGGGGCGCAGCGCCGCCGCATCGGCAAGCGACGCGAATCGCACCTGGGCGCGCGGAGTGCGGTCGACCTCGTAGGTCTCGTAATCGTAAGCGGTACTGCGCTTGTCCACCTTGGTGCGGACGCCATCGAGCACGGGTACGGTCGCCGCCTGCGACACATCGAGCGCGCGGGCGTCGTTCATAAGGATGTCGATGGCATGGCGCAGCAGGGCCGTCTCGGCCTGGCGACGGGCCCGGCCGTCAAGGCCGCCCAGGGCGCGATCGGGCAGCGCCTCGGCAACCGCGAGCATGGCCTTGAGCGCCGTCACGGGCTTGTCACGCCATAGCGCCTGGAACACATCCGAGACCACGCACGGCACGTTCTTAAACCAGTTCTGGTCGCTGGCCGCCTTGCGCGCACCCCTCACTTGGCCCTGCACGCTCTGTAGCAGACTCTTGACGCCCGCAGTGGTCTTGCTGCGCGACAGGCGCATGTTCTTATCGAAGGTTCGCGCGCTGGCGGCGTCGGCGCCCGAAAGTGGGCTATAAATCCAGTCGGTAAGCTCCGGGGCGGGCCACCACTCGGTCTTGGAGGCGGTGCCCTCGTCAGCAGCCTTCATGCGCTCGATCAGGTTGGCAAGCGCCGTGAACTGCCTGCCCGCGATGGATTGGGAAAACGCCGTGAACTCGGTTGTCTCGGCCGCGATGTGGCGCGCCGCCAAACGAGCGGCAAGCTCGCCGAACAACTGGGGTGCCCGGGCGGACACCACGAGCACGCGCGCAGGATCGGCCGGTGCCGCAGCGCCGTCGCGCGGTGCGGCACCCTCGCGCGCCTTTACCAACTTATCAATAGCATTCGCATAGGCATAGGCGCGGGCATGGGGACCGGCAACCTCTATAAAGGCAGGCTGAGCGGCGGGCTTAGAGGCAGCAGCGTCCTCCCCCAGCGGCGCAATCTCAAACAGTACGCCGCGGGCATCAAAGGCCGCAGCAAGTTCCTCGCGCATTGCCGCCTGCTCGCGGGCGAGCAGCACGACGACCTCTCCCCCGCCATTCGCCACGGCAGACAGCAGCTCAAGCAGGCCGTGCGCAAACGACGTGACGCCACGCACAAACACAGCGCGGACGCAGGTTGGCAGATTGTCGGCTAAGGCACCGGCCATCATGTCGGCCGCCTCGCAGGGTTCGACCATATCTCGGCGGTCCAAGCCACTCGCATAGGCGCGCAAAAGCTCGAACACGCGGGCCTCGGCATCGCTTTTGGGCTCGGGCTGGCAGGCGTTGCCACAGTGGCGTTCGGCACCTGTCCCCGCCACGCCCGGAAGCACATCGCGAGCCATGCGTGCGAGCATGCGCACCGTGCCCTGGCTACGAGAAAGCGGCTGCAGATCGGCATCGTCGCGACGGGCAACCATATCCGAGAACAGCATCTGACGCTGCAGGTTGTCGACGAAGCTGCGGCCGTCGCCCATCAGCTCCCACAGCGAACGGAGCCACGACGAGGGAGTCTTGTAGTCAACGCCCAGCGAGGCGCCGGCCACCGCCGCATCGTGACGGCACAGGTCGAGCTCGGCAAACGTAGGCGCCAGCAATACGGCGCGCCCATGTCGGGCAACAAGGTCGGCAAGAATCGCCGCCTCGGCATCGCTCAGGTCCGCGCCGGCATTGGTGGTATAGATTCGAACAGGCATGGTCCTCCACTCAAACCGTTCGCAATATTCAATGTATCCATCCTACCCGCCCACGCGGACAACATGGCACCACACCAACATCTTTTGGTGCATCGGGGTCAGGTTTGTTTGCACCACATTAGTGCAAGATAACCTGACCCCCTTGCACCAAAAAACCGCCCCCGAAGGGACGGTTCTGTGCAATTCGTTTTTGCCGTTGGCCTACTCGCCATCCTCCAGCTTGATGAGGATCTTGCGATAGCCGCCGTACTCGCCGTTGAGCGCCTTGGACACGCGGCTCACCGTGGTGGACGAAGCACCGGTGCGGGCCTGAACCTCAACATAGGGCTCGCCCTCATCCAGATAACGCGCGACCTGCAGGCGCTGAGAAAGATCGCAGATCTCGCGCGGCGTGCAGATATCGGTCAAAAACGCTTGAATATCCTTCTCGTCGTCCAAAAGACTAAATGCGTGGACCAGCTGCTTGACATCAGGCTTGTCAAACATGTTCTCGATATTCATCGATCACCGCCAAACCTGCCAAAAGGCATCGAAGTTGATACTGACATCGGGCATCGTTCGCCCGTTCTATGCAATAAAACAATGCATGGGGCATTTGCCCGTAGCAGTGTAGCACACCACTAAACTAAAGCGATAAGACTCTCTGTCAGCGGCGCGTTTTTCAGGACGAACGCCGTTTTGAAACTAAATGCGCACGTAAGCTCCACGAATATTTGCGACAATGGGCGTCCAAACAAAGCGACACACTGTCTGCGCAGAAAGGGATCACACCATGCGCTTTATGCTTAACTGGCTCTTCACCTCGATCGCCATTGCGATCGCCACGTTTCTCGTCCCCGGCATCCAACCCTTCGGTTTTGCCGAAGCCTGGGTCTGCTTTGCCTTTGTAGGGCTGTTCCTGAACATTGTCGACTCGCTCGTCAAGCCGTTCCTCACGGTTATCTCGCTGCCGCTCACCATTATTACGCTCGGCATTTTCCAGCTTGTGGTCAACAGCTTTATGCTCGAGCTCGCCAGCTACCTGTCGGTTAATCTCCTAGGCGCCGGCATTTCTATCGCCAGCTTTGGCTCGGCCTTTATGGGCAGCATCCTGGTATCCATCATGCGCAGCATCCTCGACGGCGTCGCCAACGATTAGTCCAATAGACATAAAGCGCGGGCCAACCCACCACAGGTCGGCCCGCGCCATCACATTCTGTTAGAGCCCTAGATCACGTAGTCGTAGCCCTCGTTGTGAGTGACAAGTTGATCAAGCGTCACGCCGTCGAGGTAGTCGTTGATGAGCTTGTCCAGGTTCTTCCACACGTCGAGCGTGGGACACTCATCCGAGCGCGAGCAGCCCTTGCAGTCGCCGTCCAGACATGCAACCGGCGCCAGGCTGCCCTCGGTTAGGCGCAGGATCTCGCCCACCGTATACTGCTCGGGTGGACGCGTGAGCACGTAGCCGCCGCCCTTGCCGCGCATGCCCGAGAGCATATTGGCGCGCACGAGCGTCGCCAGAATATTCTCGAGATACTTCTCCGAAATACCCTGACGTGCCGCAATCTCTTTAAGCGGGATACGGCCGGCCGCCTGGTGCTCGGCCAGGTCGACCATAACGCGCAGGGCGTACCTGCCCTTAGTAGAAACCAACATATATAGTGCTGCCTTTCGGTCTTTTAGTCCTAGAAATTCTAGCCGAAAAATTGACTTTGAAAATACCCGTTCCAGTCAAGGTGGTTCATCGACTCGTAATAATTCACAATTTCCTATTGCATTACTAGGCTTTACTGTCTACTATGCTTCCCAACAGCTATACGAACAACCTATTAGGTTTGTGGGTTTGACTGTTCGACACACCGTAAACTCACACGGTATCCAGCAACTTGAACACTTTGGAGGTTCACCATGAGCAAGGTTTACACGTCCATCGATCAGCTTATCGGCCACACTCCGCTTCTGGAGCTCACCCACTTTGAGGCCGACGAGGACCTCAAGGCCCGCGTGCTCGTCAAGCTCGAGTACTTCAACCCCGCCGGCTCCGTTAAGGACCGCGTCGCCAAGAACATGATCGACGAGGCCGAGAAGGCCGGCAAGCTCGTGCGCGGCGGCGACTACACCATCATCGAGCCCACGAGCGGCAACACCGGCGTCGGTATCGCCTCCGTGGCGGCCGCCCGCGGCTACAAGGTGATCATCACCATGCCCGAGACTATGTCCGTCGAGCGCCGCAAGCTGATGCAGGCGTATGGTGCGCAGCTCGTTCTCACCGACGGCTCTAAGGGCATGAAGGGTGCCATCGCCAAGGCCGAGGAGCTGCAGAAGGAGACCCCCAACAGCATCATCGCCGGTCAGTTTGTGAACCCCGCGAACCCGGCCATTCACAAGGCCACGACCGGCCCCGAGATCTGGGACGACACCGACGGTAAGGTCGACATCTTCGTTGCCGGCGTTGGCACCGGCGGTACCGTGACCGGCGTGGGTGAGTTCCTCAAGGAGCAGAACCCCGAGATCAAGGTCGTCGCCGTCGAGCCCGCCACCTCCCCGGTACTCTCCAAGGGTCAGGCCGGCCCGCACAAGATCCAGGGCATCGGCGCCGGCTTTGTGCCCGACGTCCTCGACACCCAGGTCTATGACGAGATCATCCCCGTCGAGAACGAGGACGCCTTTGCCACCGGTCGCGCCGTGGGCAACAAGGAGGGCGTGCTCGTGGGCATTTCGTCCGGCGCCGCCGTGTGGGCCGCGCTGCAGCTGGCCAAGCGCCCCGAGAACGAGGGCAAGACCATCGTGGCGCTGCTGGCCGACACCGGCGAGCGCTACCTGTCCACGGCACTCTTCCAGGACTAGTTCCTGCTGTTGAACGGATGAGTTCAAGGCACGCCGGTCTCCCCTCTCTTCTGGCGGCCTGAGCCCATCTCGTTAGGGTGTCCCACGAAGCACCCGAACTTGCTACAATGTCTGCGGCGCGGAACCAGCCTCCCGCGCCGCTTTTCTTTTTTGGCCGCATGCCACCAAGGAGAACCTCCCCATGCACAACAAGCGCGTGCTCGTCGCCATGAGCGGCGGCGTCGATTCCAGCGTGACCGCGTACCTGCTCAAAAGCCAGGGCTACGAATGCGTTGGCGCCACCATGCGCCTCACTTGCCCCGCGCCCGATCCCGTCACAGGCATGAGCAAGGTCGACCGCGACATCGCCGATGCAAAGGCCGTCGCCGAGCGCCTGGGGATACCCCACCATGTGCTCGACCTGCAGCAGACCTTCGACCGCAACGTTATCGAGCGATTTGTGACTGCCTATCAGGAGGGGTTGACGCCCAACCCATGCATCATCTGCAACCGCCATATTAAGTTTGGCGCGTTGCTCGATGCGGCACTCGATATGGGCTGCGACTACATCGCCACAGGTCACTACGCCAAAACGAGTCAGGCGTCCGACGGCACCTGGCAGCTGCACCGCGGCGAGGACCCTAAGAAGGACCAGAGTTACTTTTTGTATTCGCTCACGCAAGAGCGTCTGGCACGCACGATCTTTCCGCTGGCAGGCTTGGACAAAGAGCGCGACGTGCGCCGCATTGCCGCCGAACAGGGCTTCATAAACGCCAAGAAGGCCGAGAGCGAGGATATCTGCTTTATCGCGGACGGCGACTACGCGGGCTATATCGAGCGCCGCTGCGGACATGCCGCTGCACCGGGCGACATTGTGTGGCGCGACGGCAGCGTGGTCGGACGCCATAACGGCGCGCTGCGCTATACCATCGGCCAGCGCAAGGGCTTGGGCGTCGCGATGGCGCATCCCGTGTACGTAACGGGCGTCGATGCCACCAACAACACCGTGCATCTGGGCGAGGCCGAGGACCTGACAGCCACAGCGCTCACGGCCGATGAGTGGATCTGGAGCGCCCCTGCCGCCGGCATGGAGGCAGAGCTCGATGCCGGCGGCATTCACGTGGGCGCCAAATACCGCTACCGTCAAAAGGACCAGGCAGCAACCCTTACACGTGGCGCCGACGGACAAATGCTGCTGACCTTTGACGAGCCGCAACGAGCCATCGCCCCCGGCCAGGCCGTCGTTATATACCGCGGCGACATCGTCCTGGGCGGCGGCACCGTGACCGGCGCACTTAAGTAGCCGCGGGTTTATCGCTGCACGTGTCGAAGTACCTCAACAGCGGCACCAACCTCGATTATGCGACGCTCGAGGCCACGGCGGATGGCCTCGAGTCGACCCTCCGCCGTGGCCCATTCGCTCTGCGAAAGAATCTCGATCGCCTCATCAACAAATCCGTTGAGCCGCGATGAATCGAACCAATCGAGCGAGTCCGCAAGCGCCAGCTGGACGGAAGGGTCGGGCCCAAACGGCTTAGCAGCAAACCCAAACTCGCCAGCCGCGAGCAAGACAGTTGGCACGTTATACCACAGACAGTTACCGCTATCGAACAGCGGTGCAGGCCTTATCTCCAGGGTATCGACATTGCGGATGATACCGAAGTTTCGCCAATGGCGATCGCTGTTGGCCAAAAGGGCATCGCAAACGATCATCTGCGACATAGACCTTCTCACAGCGGCCTCGTCTGCTCCATGCTTACCAAGAAAGCGGCAGTACCGGTCGTACGTCGAGCTTCCTCGCTGGCCACCAAGGGCGTTCTTAGCGTAAACAGCCGGAACGTATTCCTCGCGGCCGTCAAGAAAATCCTCGCACAGGCACGCAGGGCCATCGAACATCCGCTCAACCGTATAAGGAACAAACTCGCCCTCCGACAGCAAGCGACGATGCAGAGCCGTTGCAACCGCCTCGTTAAAGGGCCGTTGGTCGTCCATGCCGCATCCCTTGACCAGAACGCGAACACCGTTGCGAATCATCCACGATTTAGGGAGCTCGCCCTCGGACGTGTTATCAGGATTTTTAAGACCGATGCCTTCCAGCCAACCCGAACGCTCTTCGGGCGCCGATCGCTCAAATTCGTTCTCAAAGTAATTGATGTTTTGCCATTTGAGTTCGGCGCAATCGGCCGGGCGCAGCCAATAGCAATCCGAAAGCGAGAGGCCCAGGCACCGAACCGGAACCTCGATGCCACTGGCAATTCCCAGTTCACGATAGCGCGAGACGAGTCCGGGGCGGACGTCAGGCACCGACCGATGGTTCCACCACACGTTGAGCTCCCGCTTATTCACCGTTGGAGAAGAGCTCGAGCACGTGCCAAACGGCATTCGTTGCGCATCGAGGACCTCGGCGATTTCGAAGGGAAACTCGCGCGTCGGATCAAATGAGACATGCGCGACCTCATGGTCGGCCGACATCAGCGTAAACTTGCGTCCAACATCGGCCGCAGGACGGCGTCCTCGCTTGCGGACCTTTTGGTAGGCGATCGCAGAATTGTACTCGACCAACTTCCGGCCGCCCACAATATCGCACACAAGCGTTCCCGATGCGGCAAGTTGAGATATGCGGGCTTTCGTAACGCCCAACAGGCGGGCAGCATCACCCATAGACAAGTACTCAGATGTATTCATATGCCGCATCACCTCGTTAAGTAATTTACGCGTTTAGTTAATAGATTACTTACATCATAATACTAAACGACCTAAAGCGAAAAAAGGCCCGAGAGATCGGGCCTTAGCGATTGGTCAGCCGAGTCGCAAACTACTTCCCTAGCGCTGGACGTAGGCGCGGACGAGCTCGTAGGTGTTGCGCACGCCGTCCATGTGGCTGCGCTCGTAGTTGTGGCTCGCGTACACGCCGGGGCCGATCAGGCCGTGGCGAATGTCGTAGCCGGCCGAAAGCGTGGCCTCGACATCGGAGCCGTAATGCGGGTACACGTCGATCGCATAGTCGAGCTCCAGCTCGCGCGCGATGTTGGACAGCGTGGTTACCAGGTCGTAGTTGTACGGACCGCCCGAATCCTTGGCGCAAATCGAAACCATGCGCTCGGTGCAGCCCAGATCGTCGCCCACGCAGCCCATGTCCACGCTGATCATCTCGCGCGTGTCGGCCGGCACAAAGGCGCCGCCGTGGCCGACCTCCTCGTACACGGTAAAGAGCAGCGAAACCTTGCGCGAAAGCGTCACCTCGCCGGCAGCGACGGCACGCGCCAGACCCAGCAGAATCGCCGCAGACAGTTTGTCATCCAGGAAGCGGCTCTTGATGTAGCCGCTCTCCGTCACCGTGGTGCGCGGATCCATGGCAATGATGTCACCGGTCTGAATACCCAACTCGAGCACATCGTCCTTGCTGTCGACATTCTCATCGAGCAAGATCTCCATGTTCTTCTCAATGGTCTTGACCGGCTCATCGGCCACATGCGCCGAGGGCTCGGTGTTGAGGACCACTCCCGTATAAACATTACCGTCACGCGTGTAGACAGTGCAGTTCTCGCCATCAGCCGTAGACCACTGATGCCCGCCAAGGGTCGTGGGGCGCAGACGACCATTGTCCTTAATGGAACGCACCATGGCGCCCAGGGTATCAACATGGCTCGCCAACACAAGCGGCTCACCCTCGCCACCAAGCTCCACCAGCACATTACCCTTATTAGAACGCTCAGGCCCAAACCCCATATCGCGAAGCGTCTCCATCAGATAATCGGTCGCCGCACGAGTAAACCCCGTAGGAGAAGCAATCGAGGTAAGCGCCTTCAACTGGTCAGTTATATAAGAGAGCGTAGAATCCATCTGGGACACCAAAGTCACCCTTTCATATCGAATTAAACCCACTGCAACAATACCACCGCGAACTATCTTTTTACCTAGCGAGATGACCCATCGAGCTCCCCAGAACAGTGCCCGCC
>NZ_JADNOH010000076.1 GCF_015557435.1 Collinsella aerofaciens | reverse complement strand
ACTGCGGGAACGGCCTATCCGCTCAATGTGTTCGGCTGAGATCGGAAATCAACCTCGCGCGTGGGCGTAAACTTTTAGTTGGGCAAATCCGGCAGATTGGAGCTTGAAACATGAGGGATATGCACCTCATGTCGCTCATAAAACGTCTCCTGACCTCGAAGGAGAACGTTTTTTAGCGACAGAAGGAGACATAAATATGATCTGGTTTACCAGCGACACCCACTTCGGGCATGAGAACGTGCTGAAGTTCACCGACCGCCCGTGGGAGACGATTTGGCAGATGAACGACGCCATCATTGACAGCATCAACGGCATGGTTGCCGTGGACGACGAGTTCTACATCCTGGGGGATTTCTCATTCAAGATGACCGCCCAGGACGCCTATGGGCTGCGCAAGCGGATCGCCTGCAGACGCATCCACCTCGTCCCGGGAAACCACGACAAGGACTGGACCCAGCCGGCGGTCGCGGGCGCGTTCACCGTGGAGCCGCCGATCTGCGTGCTCAAGATCGACGGGCAGAAGATCGTCCTGTGCCATTACCCCATTGCCGACTGGCAGGGCATGAGCCATGGATCGTGGCACCTTCACGGACACATCCACAGCAGCGGTGGCGCGTACAACGAGTTCAACCGCAAGCAGGGCCTTCTGCGCTACGACGTCGGTTGCGATGCCAACGGGCACTCCCCGGTGAGCCTCGACGAGCTGAGGGAATGGTTCGCCGGAGTCGACGAGCCGTGCGGCCGGGTGAAATGGCCCTGGTGGGTCAACGAGACCGGCGACAGGCAGGTCGAGGGCGAGCTTGCGGCGTACAAGAGGGAAGAGGTGATTCGATGACGGTCTATGTGACGGGCGACATCCACAGTGGGCTCGACATGCAAAAGCTCCGCGACTGGGAGCTTGGCGACAGTCTTACCAGCGACGACTATCTCATCGTTGCCGGTGACTTTGGCTTTCCGTGGAACTTTTCCGCTGAGGAATGCGCCGACATCGCTTGGCTGGAGTCGCGCCCCTACACGGTACTGTTCGTCGACGGCAACCACGAGCGCTTCGATCACTGGGCGGAGCGCCCCGTGGAGTTATGGCATGGCGGGCTGACGCAGCGCCTGTCGGACACCTCGCCCATTCGGCGCCTGACGCGCGGCGAGGTCTTCGAGCTCGACGGCTCGACAATCTTCACCATGGGCGGTGCCACGAGCGTGGACAGGGAATGCCGCGTTCCGTATTCCAGCTGGTGGCCTCAGGAGCTCCCGGATGAGCGCGATTTCGATGCCGCGCGGGCAAAGCTCGACGAGGTCGGCTGGAAGGTCGACTGCGTCATCACCCATACCTGTGCCACGCGCATGCTCTCGCCGACGCTCTATCCGGACCCGGGCTGGGAACGCCCTGATGTGGACCGGCTGACCGGATTCCTCGACGAGCTCGAGGACCGCCTGGACCACAAGCGCTGGTATTACGGCCATTTTCACCGAGACGGCAACCCGGACGAACGTCATACCGTACTGTACGACCGGATCGTGAGGCTCGGGGACAAACTCCTGCCGTGGGGTGCGTACTGATGGCTGTCTATGTGACAGGAGACGTGCACGGCAGGGCCGAGTACGGGGCCAGCAGGTTCGCCTTCAGGTCTTGGTCGCTGGGCCGGACTCTGACGAGCGACGACGTGGTGATCGTGGCCGGCGACTTCGGCTTTGTCTGGGACGGCTCGAATGCTGAGAGGTATTGGCTCGATTGGTTTGAGTCGAAGCCATGGACCACGTGTTTCGTAGACGGCAACCATGAGAACCATCACGCCTTGGCTAATCTGCCGGTACGGGAGTGGAACGGCGGGCTCGTCCATGAGGTGCGACCGCACGTGCTGCACCTGATGCGCGGAGAGGTGTTCGACATCGACGGGCTCACGGTCCTTGCCATGGGCGGTGCCGCGAGCAACGACAGGCAGTATCGCAGGGAGGGGAGGAGCTGGTGGCCCGAGGAGATGCCGAGCGAGGAAGAGATGGAGCACTGCCGCGCCTCGCTCGACCGCGTGGGCTGGAAAGTCGACCACGTTGTGACTCACGAGGCTCCTGCCGCCCTTGCTGAGGGGCTGTGCCGCGAACGCGGACGTGAGTACCGCGGAGATCCGCTGCAAACCTTCCTAGGCGAGCTCGACGGACGGCTCGATTACTGCGCCTGGTTCTTCGGACATTACCACGGTGACGAATGGCTCGACGCCGGGCATCGCTTGATCTACCAAGACATCGTGCCGATCGAAGATGCTACGCCCGGTTCTAGGAACCTTCTGGAAGCGCTCTAGAAGATTCCTAGAAATCAGTAGCCTGACAGGAGAAGCGCGGGGCTACTCGTCCTTCATCTGGGTCATGACCTCGACCTTAGCCTCGGCCACGGCCGCCCGCTGTTCGGTTGCAGCGAGGCGGTCCTTGAGGGCGGCGACCTCGGCCATCAGGTCGCGCTGGGCCAGGAGTGCGTCGTTCAACTCGGCTTGGGCTTTCAGCGCGGCGTCACGCTCGCCGCGCAGGCGCTCGATCTCATCGACCATGGCCACGGCCTCGACATGGAGCTGGACGACCTGCCTGTCGAGCTCCCTGGCATCGGCGAGGTATCTGACGCTCGCGGCATGGAGCTCGTTGTTCTCGAGCTCGAGGCTCGCGGTATCGAGTTCAAACTTCTCCTCGATAAAGGCGACCCGCTCATTGCAGTCGGCCTCAAGTCTTTCGTTCCGGTCTCTCGCCTCGACGAGCTTGCGGTTGAATTCGTCGAGCTGGGCCCTGAGCAACGCGTTCTCGGTTCTGAGGTCGCCCGTCTCGCGCAGCAGCTTCTCCCGCCACGTCGCCTCGATCCGCTCGGCGGCCTCATCGAGGACGGCCTTCACGCCGGATGTCTCGCTGATTTTCTTTTCGCTCGGATTGTCTGCCATGGTGCGGCACTCCAATCAACAACGGCATGGCTCCGCCATGCCATATGGCTGGGAACAATGCACGGCCGCTGTTGATTTGTAGTCATCCTGCGATCGGTGAGTTCTAAAAGGCGTCTCAAGTCATACGTTATGCGTTCACGCAGGGGGTTTCAGTTGGAGAAATACCGCACTCTTATATAGTAGCGCACTCGGATTTATCTTCTGACGCCCACCAATCCGCGTTCACGGAGGATGCGGTACAAAGTCGATTTCGATATACCGGTGGCGGCGCAGATGTCGGGGATGGGCGTTTCCCGCGCAAGGTAGAGTTTCACGGCAGCATCGGCCTTGACGTCCGCAATGCGCGGGCGGCCCCCGACGTTGCCACCATGGTTCCGTTTTACGGCGATGCCCTCGGCCTGGCGCTGCTTGATCAGGTCGCGCTCGAGCTCGGCGGTGCAGGCGTGAGTGCCGAGAACGAATCGACCGAAGGCGGTATCGAGGTCGACCGGCTGTTTCAAGGAAGTTAGCTTCACGCCGAGATTTCGGAACATAAGGTCGTAGTTCAGCAATTGCCTGGTCGATCTGGTTAGGCGCTCCCAGGACTCGACTACCACTTCATCGCCGGCCTTCATCTTCTTGAACAGACGCTTCTGCTGAGTTCGGTCGCCGTCCTTGGCACCCGTGACCTTGTCTTTGTAGATATGGCCATAGGGCACGCCGGCGTTGACCAACGCCTCGATTTGCCTATCTAGCTTCTGATCCTTCGTGCTCACGCGAGCGTATCCGTATCTGGTCATTTTCAGCCTCCTGCCTTGTCTTTTGATTTTCTCATGGGAATGCAAGTGGAGGTTTTGACACTGGGTTTTGGCACTCGCTGTTCACGGCATCGAGGGTTCGGTTTTCGAGTGCCGCGCGGCATACCTTTTGAGACGTCGGGGCCTTGAATATGAGCAATAAGATGCGTATCAGTTTGCGATGGTTCGATGATGGGACCGGCTATACCGGTTTTTCGATATGGCTATGGCAGTTTTTATATATCGAGTGAGCACGAAGGGCCAGAAACTCGACTCGCGGAGGGGCGGCGGCAACCCGCTGGTGAAGGGAGTTGAGTTGGCGGGTTCGATCTCCCGGTTCAAAAAATACTCAGTATACTGAGTGATTTTACTCAGTATACTGAGTATTTAAGAAACAAGGAGGTAGATTGACATGTTTGAGCGCCATCAAGTTGCCGTGATAGCCCAGAGGATGCGGGAAACGAATAATCCGTTGATGCAATTTATAATCGGGCCCCGCCAAACGGGAAAGTCGACCATGTTCGTGCAGGCGTTGCACCATGTAGACATGCCCTGTCACGTGGCCAATGCGGACGATGTTGTGAATCCCGATGCCAGCTGGCTGCAAATCGAGTGGCAACAGGCAAGAAACCTCACGTCTGGAGGTAAGGCCCCGGCCGTTTTCGTTGTTGATGAGATTCAAAAGGTGCAGAGTTGGTCCACGGTCGTCAAGGGATTGTACGACCGGGATCGCCGGGAGGGGACGCCGCTCAAGGTCATGTTGACCGGATCGTCGTCGCTGCTGCTGCATAAGGGCTTGGAAGAATCCCTTATGGGCCGTTACGAGCTCATTCGGTCGCCGCATTGGTCCTATCGCGAGTGCAGCGAGGCCTTTGACTTTTCTTTTGAAGACTACCTCTATCACGGCGGATATCCGGGTGCGGCGCCGCTGGTTTCCGATGACGCCCGTTGGCGAAACTATCTCCGAGATGCGATCGTCGAGCCGGCGATCTCGCGCGATGTTCTCTCGTTGGAGAATATCCGCAAACCGGCGCTGATGCGCGCGCTCTTTTGGCTCGCGGCGAGCTATTCGGGGCAGGAGCTTTCGTATTCAAAAATGGTAGGCCAGCTGCAGGATGCCGGTAACACGGTCACGGTCGCCGGGTATTTGGACCTGCTGGGCAAGGCCGGTTTGGTTACGGCGATCCCCAAGTTCAGTGACAAGGAGCTCGCAAAGCGCCGAAGCACCCCGCGGCTCATGGTTTATGACACGGCGTTTATGACGGCGCTCGGCGATAAGGGCCGTGCAGAATGGCTGGAGGATTCGGCGCGGCGGGGTCATTTGGTGGAATCGGCAGTGGGTGCACGACTGCTTGCGCGCGCGCCGGAAGAGGGTTTTGAGGTCATGTGGTGGCGTGAAGGCGTCAAAGAGGTCGACTTTGTGCTGCGAAGGGATGATGCACTGAGCGCCATCGAGGTCAAAAGCGGTGGAGAGTCCGGCCAGAGCGGCATGTCGACGCTCCTAAAAAAGTATCCGCGAGCCAAGCGGATCGTCGTGGGAGGAGCGGCGGCCGGGGCGTGCACCGTGGAGGATTTTCTGCTCGATAAGGTGCCGCTGTTTAACTAGCCTGAGCAAATTGAGAAAATACTCAGTATAGTGAGTGAAATCACTCAGTGTACTGAGTATTTTGACTTGGGCGTTGGATGGGTGCTCGGTCACCGCGTGCGATGGTGAAAACCGGGCCAGGCCTTACCAGCGGATATGCATACAGGAGGGGCTTCCATTTTCCATGTCCCGCTCATATCGTCTGCCAGAAACCTGACGAATGACCTGTCCCCCTGTCATGCCCTTGTCACAAAATCTATTAACGGGACCGTCAAATTTCCTCCTGCATTTTCTGACGGTACCGCGTTTCCCGCATACGTTTTGAGACGTTTAACTTAAACAATAAGATGTGTGCCAGCACAGTCCAGTCGCCGGCATTGATTGGAGAGGCCATGGGGATATGCGAGATTGCGGTCGAGTTCGATGAGAGCGAAATGGCTTTGATTCAGGCCCATGCGAACATCTCGAACATGTCCTTTTCCGAGTTCGTGAGAAGAGCCGCTCTTGAGAAAGTCGAGGATATGGTGGACATCGAGGCATTCAACGAAACGCTGATGGAAGATGACGGTACCCGCTACTCAATGGCCGACGCCATGTATATGGCCATGCAGAACGAGTAGCCGTTTGCGGTGCCAAGCCGATCGCTCGCGTTGAGCGGCGGCAGCGCCCGTTGGAGCGATAGTTCCATAATCTGTTTCACGAATTACCGTCAAAATGTTTCACGCGCTGGTAGGTGCAAGCACAGCTTAAGGGCGCGCCCAAAGCACCTCAAAGTGCCGCCACACAGTTCAAGGCCGAAAAATCGACCTCACCAGATGCGTTTTAAGGCGCCTGAAAGCAGATGCCCCTAACGGGTATCCAGGCATGCCTTTTCGGGGCCGTATTTGCGATTACAGCAAGCCGTCTACCTGCCGCTTTGTTGAGTTTGCCGCCGTCCGGAGAAAACCGTGTCCGCGCGGTGCGATACAGTAAATAAAATGCCCCGCGAGGAAAGGAACAGCATGAGCGACGCACAGGAAATCGTTCAACGACTCGAACGCGAAATGGCACAACGAGCCGCCGCAGTTGAGAAGGTTGATGCTTTCAAGGCACAGCTCAACCAAGCCATCAAGGCCTTCATGGTCGCCGATGAGGCGGTCCGCTCCCTCAACGACCATGACAGCGAGATCGACGCCCAGATTGCAACTGCCATCGCCGAGCATCTTCGCGCCATCGACATGCTCTGTCACTTCGGCATCGACGGTGGTTTCGGCAAGAAGCACCCGGTTAAGGAGTACTAGCCTTCACATGGCCATGGAAGTAAAGTAGAAGAGGGTCGAACCAAGCAGTTCCCGAACAATTGGCGTCCGGCCAGACACTTCGGTTCGGCCCTTTCTCGCGTGTATTCCTAGAAAGAACCGCGACATGCATTTCGAAATGAATGCGAATCGCTTTTGATGCGGTGCCTGACGGCACCTATGATCCGCTCGCGGAGCTCGCTGATTTATATATTTCTTTTTACATCTTCAACCACAATCGAAAAGCGAATTCGGCGGCTCATTGCCGAATTGTAGGTGTTTACAGCCAGGTGAGGTAGTCCGTCCGGGGAGCCGTAGGCGACGCCGGCGCTGAGGGCTGGCAGCTGGTACGCCTCGCGCTGATGGCTTGCTGGTTGTGATAACTGATCGCGAGGTCTAATGGGCTTGCTGGTCGGATTGTTAGGTGGTGGAGTATCCACAGAGTTTGGGCACAATCGTGGACCTCCCTAAATCTTCGAAACCAGCATTGCAGCCGGGAAAACCTCACCCGCCCCTTGGCCTTTTACTCGACGATCTCGCGGGACTCCGCATGGCTACGCCCATGCATCCGGACCGTTCGTTTTAACGCGCCGGCCGTCCTCACCGGCGCCCCCGTACGTGACGGGGCCCGGGGTGGGGCTCAGAAACCGTCACGGCTGTATGCTCATCGCGATCCTCTTTGCTTGACGTTGCGGCTTCTCACCGCGACACGTGTGTCGCCACACGGCTATCCAACCAACTCCTGATCTTCGGCTGCTCGCCTACTTTCCTGCAGTTTTTCAGCAGGACAATCGCTCTGAATCCGGCACGTCGTCTCCGCCCAGAAGGGCCGAGGCGACGCAGGGGCCACATGGAGGGCACTACCCCCGTCGAAGTCTCTTGCGAGACGGGACAATGAACCTGTACAGCTCAGTCTCCGATTATTCGAGCCCTTGGCTACCTTTTTCGCAGGCCCTGAGGCCTGGCCGACCGGGAACGGCATATGTTGCGCTCCACAAAAAATGGGAGCCACCGAGGTGGCTCCCATTCGCGAATTCTCAGCTAATCCATAGCTTGACCTGCAGGTCCCTGCTATCATTGGATTGTCAGGCGACGTTGTCTTGAACGCGCTTGGCTGTAGAATCGCGAGCTGGTAACTCGCCTCTACGCGTGCGAGGGCGCTGGTAACACCCGAGCACAACCCAGATGATAGCACGCCCGCCCGCTACGGCGGGCGGGCTTCGCTGGTTTTTTACCTCATTTACCTGCGGAAACGTAATACTACGGTACTAGATGCCGCCCTCGCCGCATCGCCGAGGCATGAGCGTTTTTACTCCGCCCCGACGACAGGCAGTTCAACCCTAGCGAGGCGTGTCGCCACGCGAATAGTCGCCACGATCAACGACGCGATCGTCCATCTGTCGCGATGCGGCGGTGCCGCCGTGCGCCTGGCCGGCGGCGCGAACGCGGTCGTCGCCGGTATCGGGAACGGCGCCGGCGTAACGGTTGCGAATCTCCCTTGCATAGCCGCGCCGGGCAAGAAGCTCATCGCGTACGGCGGGGTCTTCGAGTAGGTCTTCATCGCACTTCGGTGCAATGAATTTAGGGAATGCGTTGTAGGCGACGCCCTTGCTCGCTTTCGCCTGCTCGACCCACGCCGAATACGCTTTTTTAAGCCGTTGGATGTAAATCTCACAGCGCTTCTCATAAGGAAGAGCTCGCTCGGCTTCTAGAACATTATTTTTGAAGGCCGCCTCAAGTTGCTTGACCGCAAACCGCCCGTCAAGACGAGTCAGGTTGAAAGTACACTTCGGATTGCCGGCCTCTTTGATATCGAGATCGGTCGCGTAGACTCGATTGTTCTTGATGAAAATGTCTACGCCCCACGATGCAAGTAGTTTTTTGAACTGCCCCATATTCTTTGGGCGACCTTCGTCGATCGCGATATGGATCAGCTCGCGCAGATTGTTTTTGTAACTGTACTCTCCCCGATCGATAATCTCCTTTTCAATATCGCGCGGCTGACGATCACGAATTTTCGAATTCTTCTTTCCCTTTTCAAGTTGAGTAAGATTCCAAGCCTCGTCCATTTCACGGACCCACGCAGCGCGTTCGTACTTTCCGCGTCGCCCACCCGTCTCGCAACGCTTACCCGTCAGAAGGTCCGTGCGGTTAATCGCCATGTGGACCGCAAACCGTTTTCCTTCCTTGTCACTTTCTTCGTGCAACGCGACAACCGCTTGTTGATGCGGGTAGTGCTTCGCAAGCCATTGCTCCGCGTAAGCCATGCACGCATCTGGAGTCATCTTGCCTCCGTTGCAGCTGCACTCCTCCGGAAGAAACGCAATGATTTGATGAAGCATCGTTATGTTCTTCGCACCGGCACGCGCAGGTCTGTCGTGGTGGTACATCTTCCGCGTCATAGCCATTTCAGAAAACCAGTACTTTCGGTTCGCGAGGTTCCAGCCGCCGCGAGCCAAGGCATGTTTTCCGTTGATGTATTTGCGCACATTTTTCGCGTATCGCTCGGATGAAACACCTTTCTGCTTAATAACGGTCATTGAGCTCACCGCCGTCAATGAAATAGCGCTGCTCGAGTTCTCTGATGAATAGAGTGACTTTGCGGGCGTTCTGGTAAACCTTTTCGAGTGTTCGGAAAACGGCTTTCTCGTTGTAGGCCGGAAGACCCTGCGCGTTCACGAAATGCATGAGTTGGTTGAGGTTTGTACCCTCGCGATACAGCTCGCGATAGATTTTCGCGACCTGGCTCATATCGCAATCGATCATCTCGATTTTCCCGGTAAGCATCACGCGGCGGGCATACGCACTGACGGTCGCACCGAGCGCATCCGCCTGTTTGCGGATCGCTTCGTGCTCCCCGTCGGTGACCTTAACGTAAATGACCTTCGAACGCTGTTCATCCGAATCCTCTGAGACGGGTTGCGGTTTTTCGTTACGGCCGCCGTCATCATTTTTGGAAATGACTAGATCATCGAGCGATTCGCCCCGATGAATCAAGACATAGCGAATGAGTTCGGCTTTCGTCATGCCTGCCTTTTCCGCCAAAGCGGAAAACGTTTCATATTCTTCAGAAGTGAGTGTCGCCTTAACGGTGTGTGGACGCTTGCAACTCATATGCCCCCCAGGAAAGCAGAGCGAATCGGTGAGGCCACCGATTCAAAACCGATATGAGATTGCTTTCCTTTTTAGGAGCGACTGACGTCGCGCCGTTTTTTGAAGTGACGTCGTCACTTCCCTTAGAAATGAAGGCGAACTTCATTTCTAACTTTATCGCCGTAAGAGGCGATAAACAAGATGTGTTGGCAGATAAAGGGGTCGAGTATGGCCCCATTTATCTAGCCCAACACCAATCTTGCAATCTCCGGAACGGGGATTGGGCGAAACGCAGTGTAGACGTGGAATGAGAGGCCTCATTCCAAGCGAGAGGCCTCGCGGCGTTGTAACTGCGTGAAGACCGTGAGCGAAAGTGAATTTTTAACGCGAAGGATGCTGAGTGTTAGAGATTCGCTGTAGCGAGAGCGGAGCGGGTTTGCGGCGCCCGCGACGCAAACATTCGACTTTATCGAATCGTTTTTCGATACGCTTGCGAAAAAGTTGAGGCAGCTTTCGACATTTCAATGACGCGGAGAGTCTTTAGTGAGACTCGTAGCGTTGTTGGATTGTCGAAAGGTACCGCGAATCGCATTACGGTTCGAATGGCGATTCGATTTTCATGCGGCGGTCAAGCCGCCTATGATCGCGACCTTCGGTCGCTATCGATTTTCAAAGCTCGCGTTTTGTTTTGACGCGAGTTGAGATGCGAAACGAAAAACCGAAACGCCCGCGCGAGCCGTTTCGACTTTTGCGCGGGCGTTTCGAATCAAATGAAAATCAATACGATGAGTTTTTGAGTTTCACGCTTCATAACAGATTTAAAAACTACGGCGTCGATTCCAACTGCCATCAATCAACCGATGCAGTCGCAGTCAACTTACCGACCCAGGTCCAAGGGCAGAGCCCTGGCAAGAGCCAACGGCTGCGAACTTGTGGCTACATTTACGATGGAGGTACAAGTTCGCGTCTCTTGCGAGATTTTTCATCTCACAGCACATTTCACGGCAAACCATCGCCGCGCTTAGATCGCCTCGGTGTCCGGTGGCTGTCCGGTAGCGAACCTTTTACCGAGACGCACCGGAGACATTGCGTAACTGTGTCATGCCGCAACAATGTAAAAGTGTGACTGCCGAACTGTGTAATAACGCAATAACGTAACAACGTTATTGCGTCACTTTTTAACGCCGCCAAGGGCGCCGGGTTTTTAGGGCAGAGCCCTAGTGCGCCGCCGGGCTTTGTACGGCGGCGCACGACACTTGCGGAAAATTTTCAGGCGCGATTAGTTCAATGTTCAATTGTTCTGCTATTCCACAGAACTATGTAATAACGACATTACGTAAATACGGCATTGCTGAAAAAGTGAATACCGTTGACACTCCCCGTAGGTGACATGCTCCCATCCACCTTGCAACTTCGCTGCTAGAGGTGGGGGCTTCTCGCTCAAGGCAACCGATGTCGCCAGTATCGACGAGCTATCCCCGTGTGCCCCACGGTTTCGCTTCCTCTAGGCCGAAAGCGCGAGCCTCATACCTTCGTCCCTGATGTTCCGAGCAGCGTTAACGTCGCGGTCATGGGTGCGACCGCACAAGGGGCACGTCCACTCCCTAACCGACAGGTCCTTGGTTCCCGAGAAGCGGTAGCCGCACTCATGACAGAGCTGGCTCGACGGGAACAGCCGACCGACGGTGACGAGACGCTTGCCCCGGTCTTCGAGCTTGTAGCCGAGAAGGGCGCGGAACATGCCGAAGCCGTTGTCCATCGTGGACTTGCCGAGCTTCAGGCTCCGGGACATGCCCCTCATGTCAAGATTCTCCACGCACACGCAGTCGTAGCGCTCCACGAGTCCGTTCGCCGCCTTGTGGTGGAAATCCTTCCTCTGGTTTTTCATCTTCTCGTGGACGCGTGCGACCCTGAGCTTCTGCTTTCGCCAATTGGCGGAACCCTTCTGCATCCGGGAGAGCTTTCGCTGCTCACGTGCGAGCTTCCTTTCGGCATGTCGGAAGTATCGCGGGTATCCAGGGCGCTCGCCGTCGCTCGTGACGTAGAGGTCGTGGCTGGAGTAGTCGAGGCCGACGAAAGACTCGGGTTTGACCTGCTCGGGTTCTTGGGTTTCGAACTCGAACAGGACGGACACCTCAAACCTGCCAGACCTCGTGTGCTCGACCGTGACGCTCTTGATCCTCCACGACGGGTCTATCTCCCTTTTCTGCCTGACCCTCACGCTGCCGAGCTTGGGTAGGCGCAGGTAGCGCTCGTCCCCCTCGAAGCGGATGTTGCCGTTTACGAAGTTGGTCTTGTAGCAGCAGCGGCTCCTGTGCTTCGCCTTGTATTTCGGAAAACCGTGCTTCTCCCCGGCCTTCACCCGGCGGAAGAAGTTCCGGTAGGCGGCGTCGAGGTTCAGCTGGGCGTTGCAGAGGGCGAAGCTGTCCACCTCCTTGAGCCAGGGGAACTCCCGCTTGTATCTGGCAGGGGTGACCTTCAGCATCTCGCCCGTCTTCTCGTAATGGGCGATCTTGTCGGCGAGCATCCGGTTGTAGACGAAACGGGCGCAGCCGCACGTGCGCTCGATGAGAGCCGCCTGCTCACGTGTCGGGTAGGCGCGGTACACCACTGCCTTGTGCATCGTGACCGTCATTTCTGCCCCTGGCTCTCGATGTAACGGCGGATGACCTCGATGGGGGCTCCGCCTGTCGTAAGCAGGCAGAAGCTCCTGCTCCAGAAGTACTCCTTCCAGAGCTTGCGCCTGATCTCGTGGAACTCCTTCTTCAGTAGGCGGCTGCTCGCGCTCTTGTAGGCGCAGATGAACTTCGACAGCTCGGTCTTCGGCTGGGCGCGGAACAGCATGTGCACATGGTCGACATCGTGGTTCCACTCCTCAAGGGTGATTCCATAGGTCGGTGCGATGCGCTCGAAGATCTCCCGGGCGCGGTCGGATACCGCGTCGGTGATGACCCGGCGGCGGTACTTCACCACCAGCACGAGATGGTAGTGCATGAGAAACACCGAGTGGTTATTCGACTCCAACTCCACAGGTAGCACCACCTTTCGACTGATTACGACAGATGGCGTCCTTATACCCGTGACGCGGAACCCCGATTCATCTCCCACCTACTTTTCATTTAGAGGAGGGAGAATCCTCGGGGTTCTAGTTGAAACCAGGGGTTTTACGACGGTTTTGATAATCTATGTGGTCAATATAATGCCGTTGAACCCGCATATCGATACCGCTCAGCCATTCGCCTCGCCCCCGTCGCACG